>CAYGIW010000027.1:516-7390 GCA_964350035.1 uncultured Candidatus Saccharibacteria bacterium | reverse complement strand
AGCGGCTCGTTGGCGCGTTCGCCAGCCCCGAGGCTGAAGAGATTGCCGCCGAGATGGGCCTGACTCTCGACAAAGTCGAGCATATTATGAAGATCTCCCAAGAAGTTGTTTCACTCGAAGCTCCAGTCGGTGAAGAAGAAGATTCTCGCCTCGGTGATTTTCTCGAGGACAAGGTCTCGCTCTCGCCGCAAGAAAACGCGGTAATGCAGCTCTTGCGCGATCACGTTAGTGAGTTTCTCGATTCGCTCAACCCGCGCGAGCAGAAGATTCTCAAGATGCGGTTCGGTCTCGAAGACGGTCGCACCCGGACTCTCGAAGAGGTTGGCAAAGAGTTTGGCGTCACTCGCGAGCGCATCCGCCAGATCGAGGCCAAAGCCTTACAACGACTGAAGAAACACGATCAGGCCGATCGTCTGCGTGATTACTTGAAATAAACTTAGCCTTGTCAAAAATTATAAGGGAGCGCTCTCGGAACGCTCCCTTGTGTTTTGGCCGCCTTAACGACCACGATAACGGGATGAAGAAGGTTGATCTTCTCTTTCAATCAACACCCAAACAGTGATGGCGAGCATGGTGATGCCGATTCCGGCCATAGCGATTCCAGGGTTGAGCTGGAAGTCAGGGTGAGTTTGCATCCAACGATACAGCCAACCGAAGAGGATGGCCAGAGTGAGATAAAATCCCTGTTTTTTCAGTCGCTTGATTAGCTTCCGATCTCGGTACATCTTCTCTACAGCCCTCCGCTGAAGCGCTAAAGATGATTAAGAGTATAGTTCGAGTTGCAGCCTTAGTCAAGTCCTTCTACAGGCTAAAACATCTCACAGAATCAACTCTGTCTAAAAGTCCAGTACTTATTGGCTATAAAATTCCATATCCAGGCCACGAGTGACGCCGTAACTTTAGCTAAATTATAATGCCATTGGAGTTGTTCGTTACCGATGTAGAAAATTGTAAAGTTTATCAACAGTCCTCCACTAGATACGATGATGAACTCCATCCATTGTCTGGCCTTGGTTTTGGAGTTGTCAGATTTAAATGTGTATAAGCGATTTAAATACCAGTTGGAGCTGGCGGCAATCAGTAACGAAATCGTTGCTGCTATGTAAATTGGCAGTTTAAGCCAAACTAAAAGGTTCAAAAGGGCGAAGTCTATCACAAATCCAGTGGCTCCCACCAACGAATATTTGAAGAATTCCAGATACTGAGAGCTTAATTTGGTCACGGCTGAGTTGCCCGTAAAATTTGTAAGAGCTTGTCCATGCTGTAGGGAGTGACGGTCCTAGTGGCTTCGTCCCAGGAATAGGCATAGATTGACACATCCGGCGATTCTTTATGGGCTATAGCGAGAGAGTTAGCGTCAGGAAAATATTTCAGTTCACCGGATGAGTAGTAGGCTTCAAAAGTATTATGACCTAGGAAAATTCCGCGTATCGGGCCATGGGGTTCTATCTTATTATCACGTGCTTCAGTGAAAAATTTAATCTGTCCGTCGCGAGGTATCAAATTTTGAATTTGCTCGATGTACCGTCGATTCGAAAGTGAGAATTTTTGAGTAAAGTTAGAGTGAGCATTCCAACTTGATTGCCCCAACCAGAAGACAAGTCCTCCGGTAATTAGCCAGCGAAAGATGTTTGCTGGATGCTTGATGATTTTCTGCCAGCGCATAACTAAAGAATTGTCTGTAATCTTATCTAGCGTGATGGCTAATAGTAGCGCGAGCCCTACTGCTGATGTCTGTAGATAGCGCGAGCCAGGCATATATTCTAAATCGCTGACAAACCAGGTATCAATACTCTCGAGCGCTTGAGGCAATTGAGGCCCACTGATCATACTCGGTAAGAAGAGTATAAGCAGCCAGCTCCAAGCGAACCATGCGAGTCGAGTGTTGTTATCGCGTCGAATGGTCAATAGAATTGGTAAGAGAGTGATTATCCATAATACGAGAGCGCCGATAACTACAGTTGAAATTCCTGCTAGCTTAAAATTGTAAAACCACTCATATTGAATGAGATAGTGATTTATAGCTAAATATAATTCTCTCGGCAATAGCTGTGTCAAGCTAGCCAAGCTTCTGTCCAAGAATAGAATCGGATTCAATTGTTGATTAGCGCTAGCGTTATTAAGTTGAGTCTGACTTTGAAGATAAAAAAACAAGGTCAAAAGCCCGAACGGTAATAGGCGAATCGCTGCATTCTTTAGGTTTAGCCAACGCCATGCTTTAAGGCGGGCCAACTCAAGTATCACAATAGCTAAAGGTAAGATCGCTGCTCTCACCAATCCAATTTTTAATATGTACGCCCCAATGAGTAAACTTAGCCAATAGTAATGAGTTGGTAACGGAAGATCATCTTGGCTTTCTAAAAAATGCCAGTAATAATACAGCAATATCAGTAAACCTAATATTATCCAACCGTTACCCATGAAAACGAAAAACCATCTTGTGCCGTCTAGGTAGCTCGGTAATGTTAGGTAGACGGCCGCCGCTGTCCAGCTTAAACTTGGTCTCTCGGTGAGTCTATTGATGAAAATATATACGCCTATTCCAACCAATGAGTGTAGGGCTAAGCTTGTCAAGATAAACGGTCCTACACTGTCTCCGAACCAGCTTCTAATAAGAATGAAAGGGAAAAAATGATAATACTGTCCGTATGTAGCTAGGCTGTCGTTTGCTGAATTATTATACGAGGATAATAGCCAAATATATTCTTCGATATAAAAATAATGATCTCTCATCAACCAGTGAGTTATCGAGCTGATTGTAACAAGACTTAGACCTATGAGCCAGTGCATTCTAGTTGGCCACTGCCAAGGTAAGCGAGATTTTACTAGTACAATGCCTAAGCCGCAGATTCCAGTAGCAATCAATCCCTCAACCAAGTAAGCCGTTGGCATAGACCCATAGTGTGTTAGTAAGATCTGAAATAGTATCCGATTATAATTTATCAATAAGAAAAGTAGCGTTGTAATGATCAGGATTAAGCTGGTATGACTTCTGAGAAAGCGCATTATTTATTTTTATCTTCTTCTAAATAGTCACTATCCTCATTAATGTTCCAAAGATCATAATTAGAACCGTATTCATTTCTAGCTGCGTATATACCGGATAGTAAGGCGTGGTCCATATTATTGTATTTAAACATTCCTGCCCTACCAATTAAAGTCAGATTTTTAAACTTTAACAGATAGTCTTTCATTACATTAAACGAATCTTCATAACCTAGATAATAGAGCGGATATGAATCAAGCTCTCTGATTACAAAACCTTCCGACACCTCAGCTGATTTAGCTAATTTCAATTGCTCTAACTCTTTAGTAGCAAACCTGACCAAGTCTTCATCTTTCATTTTCCAAACATCGTCATCTCGATAACAAAAATATTCACAGGAAATAGCTATTAGGTTCTTACTAGTTGTCATCGATTGTGAAAATTGATTATAATTGCTGATTCTAGCCATTTTAACTTCTGGACTATGAACATAAATCCAATTATCAGGAAAAGGCTGTTGATCCTTAACGATTAAATTAACGGTTATATGATCGCGATAACGTAATGTATTAGCTGCATTTATTACTGATTGCTCAGGTAATGGATTAAGCATTTTAATAAAGTCAGTTATTGGAATACTAGAGAGTAATTTATCAATTTTAATCTTTGTTATTTGGCCGTTGTGTAGAAGCTCGATACTATCAATCCTATTTTCTGAGTGATTAATTTGCTGACAGCGATGTTCAAGAAAAATCTTGCTACCGGACTTAATTAAATTATTGGCCATAGTTTCATACATCATTCCGGCGCCCTTGGTTGGATACCGAAATTCACTAATCAGGCTCCGAACCTTGGCTCGCTTTGGCATCAGAGCGTTAGTGATGACTTCTGTGAGATTTAAGCCCTTAATCCTTTGTGCAGCCCAGCGCGCGTCGATTTCATTGCAAGGTACGCCCCAGACCTTCTCGGTGTATGTCTTAAAAAAAGTTCGATAGAGTTTTTTGCCGAATTTCTGTGAAATCCAATCTTCAAACGAGACGGCTTTTTTCTTTGGCTGAGCCATTGCCCAAAAATAACTAAGTAACATCAATGCAGTTTCAAATAAGCCAAGATTTTTTAATACATTACCAGCCTTGATCGGATAATCAAAAAAACGATTTCTATAATATATCCGGGTTAACCTTGGTACGTGTAGAAAATCCTTGCCTAAAGTTTCTTCCCAGAGCTTCAACACCGTTTTGTCTTTAGTATAAAAGCGATGGGGACCAACATCGAATAGGTTGCCCTTGAAGTTGATCGTTCTGGCTAGGCCTCCGATGATTGAATGAGTATCGAAGATGGTGACCGGTTGTTGATGTTTGGCAAATTCATATCCAGCACCAAGTCCAGAGGGACCGGCACCGAGAATTATAAAACTAGATGGAGATTTTTTCATAGTTCCTTTCAGTCTTCTGAGCTATAGAGGTTTGTCAGCAAGGGCATGAATCGATCTAAGGAATAATTTTTAGCTAATTCTAAACCGTTAATCTTAAACCGTTGAGCCATATTAGAGTTTATCATTATGTCTATACAGGCGCGAGCCAAGATTTCAGCTTGATTGAACGGGACTGCAATTCCAGATTTACCGAGCCTATATCCTTTATCGTTCTCATTAGTGGCCTGGATGAGTTCACTGCTAGCACCAGTTGGCCCTACGATAACAGGTGTACCCTGCCCCATGGCCTCTAAAGTTACAATACCAAACGATTCAGTTCGACTAGGTACTACTAAGGCACTCGCACCTGCGATCGCCGCTCTTTTAAGCTCTCCTTCTAGGTAATCTAAATTCAAAACATAATCTGGAAGGGGTTGCTGTTGCCAAGCGCTAGTCGCTAGGCCAGCTGCGACTAAATGACAGTTAGGTATTTGTTGTCGAATGATCGGCATTGCCTCTAAGAGAGTTAGGAGCCCTTTATCAAATGCTTTGGTTCCTAGAAATAGAAGATATGGAGTATTTTCTAATGCCTGATATTTTGTTAAAAAGATTTTCGTTGGCGCTACTGATAATTCAGTTGATGATAGATAGCTGGCTGGTACAACGGTCAATTTCGTTGGGTTGATACCTAGATTTATAAGCTCATTGCGCTCGTAATTAGTAAAACAAGCCACCCGGTGTGCCTGATTCAGTACTTGCGTGATTAAAGTATTCGAGAATGATTTAATCCCGAAATGCATCATCGGACTGATAATCAATTTAATTTGATGCTTTTGAGCGATCTTTGCTGTCTCCCAAACATGAGCTAGTGGCATTGGGCCAGTATGAATAAGATCAGGCTTAGAGGCTAAGATTGCCTGTTCTAGTCCCATGAAATGCGGGCCAAAACTTAAGAACTTAAATTCTGGTCCAAGCCAGCCAGCCAAATTAGGTAAAAAACGATCGATCAAATAATATATAGATCCAATTAACCAGTTGACAACCAACCTCTTGACCGAAACTCCATTAATCGATTCGTTAGGTGGTAATTTCTCAACCTTTGGATCGTAAATACCCCTGACTACAGCCGTATCAGACGTGATTACTGTCACACGAAATTCTTTGGACTGAGTGAGGCATTCGGCGTATCGAGCAATGACTGTTTCTGAACCGGTCAATTTAGCTGGAAGATAGCGTTGAATGACAAATGTAATATTCTTCATCGTGTCGCTTGCTCGGCTTGAAAAAGTTGAAGTTCATTAATGACCCAGTTCGATGTTGTGGCTAATGTGTCAGCCTGCTCAACTTTGAGGCGCTTTATATTACGACCACGAAAAAGAATCGATAAGTCTGGTTGGCTTGAGCCGCCAGTATGCATTGGCAGTAGCTGATATTCGCTATTTTCTTCTGCAAAATATAGGTTGTATTTTTTTATATGATCGTTTGGGTTGGATGTGAACATGTTGATACCACTCAGAGAGTTGATGACTTGGGGAAAAACTAATTCGATAAATTCACCCGCGTTGTGATAGCTAACCCAGCGTGTGTCAAGCCTCTTATCTGATAAATGTTCCTGCACAAAACCTGGTGCAGCGCCTCCGGGTAGGCTAGTATTGATTACGGTACCATCAGGCAATCCTATAATTTTTCTTGGTTCGAAGCGAGCACTTAACTGCTCTCTGACACTGGGAGTACGGTTCTCTACCTTGTGGTAGTCGTAATAAAAGGCATGAACATCGTCGATACTGAACTGTTGTTTTTGATAGGCGCGCTCGAGCTCGCCGTAATCTCTAAAATAGCCAAAGCCGGTTTCGCCACGACGAATAAATCCTTGGCTGACCCAGTCCCAGAAATCAATTTTTTGGAAGAACGGTCTAAAATCTAACTCTTGATTTTGATAAAGAACCATCAGGCTGTAGCCGGGGCCAGAGAAGAAAGGAGCCAGGTAATAGGCCGAGCCGTTATAGCCAAAAACACTACTCTCGAGCAGTATCACTTGATTATTCTTGACTGTGGGTAAGGTCTCTCGAATAGTGTCAAAGATTAAGCGTCGTTCTTTAGCATCGCTATAGGCGCGCTTCTGCCTGGCATTGGTTCCAGAAAGATTCAGACCAACCAGGGTAATGGCCACACCGATAGCGATGATCGGAATAATTTTTGAGCCTAGGCTTTTCAACTGTCGGTTCTGCCAGAAATCGCTAACAATCAGCGCCACTAACGGTCCCAGCGCCAGCTGGCTGGCGAAGTAATAGCGTAACTCGAGCACTTCGGGATTTTTACCAAAGATAATGTAGCTAATAAAACCAAACCATCCCCAGAGGGAGAGCCAGACATAGAGCCGACGCCGATCTGGTTTGGCTTGCCAAATACCGAGACCGATTAGGACTATAAGCGCCACGCTGAGTCCGCGCGAGATAGCGATAATGGTTTTAGTC
>CAYGIW010000027.1:0-506 GCA_964350035.1 uncultured Candidatus Saccharibacteria bacterium | reverse complement strand
TAGTCAGGCCTCGGTCGGTACCGGCGATAGCTTTGACTGACCAATCAACTGTCATTTGGTTGGGGATCAACGTTTGCCCTAGATGATCAAACGGTAATAAGAAAAAGGTTTTAATCAAGTCGGTTCGATATTTACCCGGTTCAGTCGAGCTGATGAGCTGACTAAAGCTAGTCGATTTAGCTTGACGTCGCTGTTCGATCAACAAGAAGCTCGCGACGATAATGATTATCACAAGCCAAAAGCTCCAAACGGGTCTGTCTTTTAAGCTATCGATGAATCGTTGCCAGCCTTGGTTGAACTGTAAGCGTCCGAGCTTTAGCTTTAGTAGCCATGGCAAAGCTAGGAGCGGTAACACGACCCAGAGCGCCTCTTCCTTGAAATAGAGGGCTAAGAGTAAAAACAGTCCCGATTTAAACAGCTGCCTGAAATTTTTCTGCTGCAAGAAGTCGATAGCCGAACTCAGGCTTAAGATGGCTAGAATCTGACAGGGAACGGAGGCTAAAAAG
>CAYGIW010000026.1:5159-7458 GCA_964350035.1 uncultured Candidatus Saccharibacteria bacterium | reverse complement strand
AGATAGCCCTGTATATTCCGCCTATTCATACCGTTGTTCCTTCTTATATGGAGAATCTTTTTGAATATATTAAAGAAAATAAAGATGACCTCGAGCTAGTAAAAGCAGGAGTTGCCCACTATCAGTTTGAAGCTGTTCACCCGTTTATGGATGGTAATGGCAGGATCGGTCGCCTTCTTATTCCCCTAATACTCTTTTACAACAAGGAGCTACCGCTTCCTATTATATATAGCAGCGGCTACTTTGAAGCTCGGTCTGACGAATATCGAGCCGCCTTGAGAACCGTAGATGTTACTGGAAAGTTTGAGCAGTGGCTTAAATTTTTTCTGTCTGCTATTACCGAGCAAGCACATGAAACTATCGGACTTATTAATAGAATCCAAGCGCTAAATATTGCCTTGAATGAAAAGTTCCGTGACTCTAAGTCGCCCTATATGTCCCGGTTTATTGACTTCTTGTTTGAGTCGCCTGTTTTTACTCTTCCGTTAGCAATTGATAAAATTAAGTTTGATCGTATAACAGGTACTAGACTTCTTAGTCAGCTTGTAACTGAGGATGTTATTCATGTTATTCCAGATCAAAAAGGTCCAAGAGGCACCAAGCTCTACGCTTATAGACCCCTTCTAAAGTTAATCGCATAAAGATTCAAAAGTGTCCCGAAAGGGTCATTTTTGTTAGTTTTGGAGTATAGTCGAGTAAAGGAGATATTATGTCAGAAGTTCAACCTAGTGGCTATTGGCCTGAAGATGAAATAATTGTACCAGAAGCCTGTACTGAAAAACTCTCAGATACAGAAGCCAGCGAACTTTCTCCAGAGACTCTCGAAAAAGTTATGGACAAGGTCCAAGATATAGAAGCTCCTGGAATCGCTTTTCATTATCTCAATAGTGGTACGGCCCAGATCGAGATTCCTGATCGTTCTTTTAATAATATTGAAACTTTTCGCGATGCGTTAAGGCAAGGCCTGTTGAATATTAATTGGTTCCTTAAGAACGAAGGCCATAAGATCGAATGGCAGGATACTGAAGATTCTTTTGGTGAGCTACAAGTTCCCATTGTGAAACCAGACGAAGAAGGTATCGCTACGCGGAGAGGCAGAGTAAATTTTAACATTACGGGCAGGATGCATGATCCACTTCTTTTCTACGGTGAGGATGGCGACACTGAGATTATGCGTACACCGCATGGAGGCGATGAAACAGGTGAGAGGATTGCTATATTATTTGACCTCAGCTCATTTCGTCATATAGATGAACATAATCTTGAGGACCTTACTTCTCTACCAAGCAGAACCTATGCTGAGCTGATAAAAAGTGAAGATGATTACTATGGCTTTAACGAAAAAGGAGAGCCGAAGCTTAATCCCGAAGAAGGATTAATTGCAGCCCATAGAATTGCTCCTCGTTTTTTTCGAGGTGTTGTTATAGACAAGCCAGTTCCTGCCTATACAGATGAAGAGCGAGATGCACTATTGGAAAAATGGGTAAATGAAGATATCGAGTATAAACAGCAAAAGCTATCAAGTGCTATAGAAAGAGCTAAGAGTGGTGAGACCGGATATTATCAGAAGGAAATCGATTATTTGCAAAGGTCGCTTGCTAAGCCAAGAAACGAGATTACAAGCACGCTACTTGTCGAACGAAGTACACGCCTATACCGCAGAGCAGCTAATATGGAGGAGACCTCTGCAGCAATCCAGCCCTTTATAGATTTGATGCTTAACGAGTATGGAGATAAACCTGAGCTATTAGTTCCGGTTTATGATCCGCATGGTAACTTATATTGGCCACGACAAATGTCACATGAAGAAGTGAAAAGCCTAACTTCTGAGAGAGGGTTAAGTTGATCCCAAGAGTTGAATCAACTTCGTGTTCTCCGAGTCGGGAAACTCCAGACATTCGAACCAGTTGATTGTTCGAAAATACTCTGTATAATTCTGACGAATTAGCGTCCCATCGGGCGAGCCAATGAATTTTACATGTTCGATATACTGTCATCCCGACAGGACGGTCGACCCTGTTTGATATATACTTATCATATGAAAACCTTGTATATCTTCATTGACGAGTCTGGAAATTTTGACTTTAGACCAACGGGAACAAAGTTCTTTATACTTACATCGCTAAGTACCACTAATCCTTTTAATGTCGGCCTTTTCCTTAATGAGGTTGCGATATGATTTACTGCCAAATTACAGCTGTGGTCCTGCTATGGAAGAAGGGGTATTATTAAGTAATAGGAGTTATAGAGATGGAAAATGAGCCGATCAATATACATATTGAAGACGATAAAGATCCAG
>CAYGIW010000026.1:0-5059 GCA_964350035.1 uncultured Candidatus Saccharibacteria bacterium | reverse complement strand
ATAGAGATGGAAAATGAGCCGATCAATATACATATTGAAGACGATAAAGATCCAGACATTGAGGTCAAAGTACTTGGAACGCCCCTAAGTGATATCGAGCCGATTCAGCGTACTCGCGGCATTCAAATCAATTCGGTTGAAGATCTTAAGGAAGTAGTTGAATCACCACTGCTGCAATGTGCCCAAATACTTTATTTAAAAGGTATACCTACATATGAATCATCGGCTAATAAGACGCACTTACAGTGGGGTATGCCGATTGGAATCGGCGTAGTAGTAGACAAGCTCTCGCCTGAGAATGTTAATGTTGTTGAAGAGCTTGCTAAAGGGAATACGTCCGATCGGGGTTATACAGTTGATTTTGTAGATAGCGCTCACTATTCGCCATACCAGAGAATTGCTTATTTTCACGTGCCGGTAAGAGAGGACCTGACTATAGAAGAAATAGAACAAAAGTCTCTTGACTTTGTCAATCACTTTGAATCAAACGAGACTATTAAGATTGAGGTGCCCGATGCGTCAGGCGACGATGACGTAATGAAAATAGATGTTGATTAGTTAGCATTTTAGTTCTAACGTCGTCCACTAAGCGGAGTCAGCTAATTTTACAGGTTCGATATACTGTTACCCCGGCAGGACAGTCGAACCTTTTTTTGGCAAATTCAAGCCTTTAATGCACTTGTTGACAGTTGAGCATTGTTGTGCTATTGTCACTTGTTCGTAGGTTTTAGCCGGCGTTACTAACGAAAGAGGATCGAACAGTGGACGAAGAACGACAAACTCAGGAGCTTATCCTTACCCTCAGAGTACCCGAGACTAATTTTAATCTCGTTTCCCTCGAGATCGCTCTTGCAGAGCTGGAGCAGCGAGTTCAACGGTACGAAGAGCGCAACAATCAAGGACTGGTCGCGGCCTACCAAATCTTACACGCGCTTCACACTCGCTACATTACCGAGATCGGCAAGTCCGAGTGGCGGAAGCCGAACGTCCTTGGGTGATACGAGGTCGAAACCTCAAAGTTGGACCTCATTGTTAGAACATTGAGGTCCTTTTGCTTTCATGAGTAAGCGGAGCCAATTAACTGACACTTTTGAAATGAAGTGTTTTTTCCTAATAGGAATGGATATACTGAATGTATGAAAATTTATGACATTGAACAGCTGATAAGTGAAGTCAAACATCGATCAGTCGACAACGATCGCTTTGTTATTGTAATTTCCGGCTTTGCTGGATCCGGCAAATCATCGGTGTGTCGTCTACTTGAAAAAGCACTGCTCGACTGTAGCGTTATTAAGGTGGATGATTTTATCAGGACCGATGAATCAGGAGCTGTCTACGGTCATTCCCATGATTACGATGCGCTGGAAAAGCATTGTTTACGTAGTATAAAGTCGGATACAAATGTTATCGTAAAAACCTACGAATGGAAAACTAATAAGGCCGTTGTAGAAAGTAGGAAAGTAGCTCATTACACAATCATCGATGGACCTGTAAGTTTGTTTCAAGATAAATTACTACGCTACTTTGATTTAAAAGTATGGATAGATTGTCCGCTAGAACTGGCTACGGCTCGAGGTAAGCAAAGAGACAAAGATGAATACAACGTGGATCTCGAGGAGCTTTGGGATACCGTTTGGCTTCCTGAGCAAGAACAATATTACCGCGAGCAAAGATCAGAGCTTAAAGCTGACATCATTTACAAGAATTATTGAATAGCCCTTTCACTTTCCCCTAATACACAAGGTAAGGTTTTTTGGTAAGTTTTTGGGCGAAAGGATAATTTCTGTGTAATATGAGAATATAATCGAGTAAAGGAGTCAGCTATGTCAGAACTTCCTGGTTTCAACCCAGAATTCAAAAATAGAGAAACTGAAAATGCCATTGAATCAGCTCGTATCGAGATCATTGGCGATATCGACCCAAGCACCCTGTCGAAGGAAGAATTCGAGCAAAAAGCTTGGCTTTTCCATGGCGCCCGCAATCCGAACTTTCAAGTAACTGAAACCTATGACTATTATGGAAAAGATTACATGGACGATGCGACATTAGGCACTGGACTTTATACGACTACCGATAAAGAATTGGCGACTAATTATGCTAGTACTCGACCTAACGGGACGCTATGGAAACTTATGCCGTTCCAGGCTAGGATGCTAAATCTCACCAGTAGGGATGAGCGCATGCTCAATCTGACCTTCCCTCGCGAGCTCTTAGACGAATGGATTGATTTCGCGCAACCACAGATCTTTAATCGAGCAATAAGTGGTAATGTAATCTCCGAAGTACAAGATAGGCTTATCGAAGTACTGTCAAAAATGGAAAAACTTCCCGCAAAGAATGAAGTAGATTTGCGTAAAGATATTCTTGGCACAGGCAAGGGTGAGCTTACAGTTATTGACGATATTTGGAAGGAATTTTGCCAATCAAAGGGTTTCGATGGTCTCATTTTTGTCGAAGGTGGAGACGGTGCGGCTACACGAAAAAATGATCGAACATATGTTTTTTATAACTCAAGTAAAATCGGTACATTCGAGGACTGGCAGAGACGTAAAGCTAGCGCAGAATAAACATTGGCCTCGAGTGCCGTTCACTAGCCAAGCCGTTGAGTCTTGCAGGTCAGCGAAATTATATTCCATGACACGTCTCTCAAACCTATATCGATTGACTGAGAAGTAGTATAGTCGAGTCAAGGAGCTATTTTGGCTGATTGTATTTTTTGTAAGATCGTAGACGGTCAAGTGCCTAGTTTAATTATTGCCGAAAACGAACATGTGATCGTGTTCGTATCTCTTCAAAACGACCCCCTAGTAGTCCCAAAGCAGCACGTCAAAGACATTTACGAATTAGATGAGGCAACTGGTAGTGAAATAATGAAAGAGCTTATCAAGACGGCTAAGGCAGTCAAAAAAGGGTTAGGCTCTGACGGAGTTTACATTGCTCAGGCCAACGAACCAGCCGGCGGTCAAGAAGTCTTCCATCTTCATTTCCATGTCTATCCTCGCTGGAACGATGAAGCAAGAAACAAAGTTGAATTCCGAGACGATAGTGAGCGTCAGGTCACGCTGGAGAAAGTTAAGGCAGCTTATGAGTAGTTGTGCGCTCAGGTAAAGTCGCGCTTTTTTATGGGATATATATTTAATATATCGAGGAGTTAGAATGTCATTATCTGCGTATCATCAAAAGGTCGCTAATCACCCCGAAGACGAGGTAGCGCGCCGTCAAAAAGCCAAGCGAGATGAGCTTGAGATAGTATTTAATCAAATTAAACCAGAGACCGACAGCGAAATTCTGCGGGTAGCAGTTCTCGGTTGTGCTGATAAGCGATATGTTAAAAGTCATAAAGCGATCTTTCAAGAGTTATTAGGTAAACCAGTCGAGCTAACAACGTTCGATCTTACAACTGATCACTTAGAAGATGCTGAAGGCGTGATCCAGCATGATTGTACTCTCCCTCTACCGAATCCACCATACGACGTCACTTTTAGTCATGTCTTGCTGCGTTTTATCGAAACGGATAAACAATGGAATTTACTTAAAAACTCTTATGACGCACTCAAGCCAGGCGGCATAGCTCTTCATATTCTTGAGTTGGAAGATATAGACAGGGCAGAAGTCAGGCTAGAAAACGGCCTTTATTCAGTACCGCTTAAGCGATGGCTGGAACGACTCGATCAAGAAAAGATTGAATATAAAATTATAGATACTGAATTTGAGTTGGCTGGTTTAGACTTGCCCAGACAAAAGAGTAGAGCGCTGGTATTGATGAATTGCGCTGGTACTCTATAGACAAGCTGCCATTAGGAGATATGCACTTAACTGATCGTGAATGGTTGCCCCAAGCTCTTAGGCCAATGTGAACAAATAAAATTAAATATCAAGAACCTAATTACTACTCACGCGACGAAATTAATTGAAATTAAGTTCATAGATATCGGGTGGGTCACCAGCATTGTCAAGGAATCTAACCCAGGTTGGTTTTACAAGGAAATATCTCTGATCTACTCGATTAACGAATTTCTGGCGAGCCCCACTCTTTTTTAGATGAAAAGGTAAGTAATGATCCAGTTCGTTGATCGGAATTTCATTAGCCAGTCCTTCGTATTGGACTGAACCTAATGTACTACTCCAGCCAATTACAAAAGCGATTTGAGGATTTTTTTGAATGTTGCGATATTTTCTGGACTTTATAGATGTGCCGAATATTAGCTCTAATGCCTCAGTGTTACCAAACCCAACGACCGCACTCTCAGGAGCAGTTTTAAAGAATCGATGAGAATAGCAGATCTTTTATTGGAAGTGTTTTTTTGTATTGAAAGAGCTATGCTAAGGTTATGTATCAATTAAATATTAAGAAACTCATTGTTGCTCAAACGCTATGGAGTTTCCAGTTTCATCAGGTGGTTTTTATTTTATTTATGCTCTCCAAGGGTTTTACTTTGGAGCAGTTCTTTATTGCCGAAGCTCTAGGTAGTATCGTCTCAATCGTTGCAGAGGTTCCTACGGGTTCATTTGCCGATCGGATTAGTCGCAAATGGAGCCTTGTTATAGCGACTCTCATTCATATTTTTATTACCTTCACTATGATTACATCAGATTCGATAACAATCATCACTCTAGCCTTTGCCCTAGGGGGGATTGCTCGGGCGTTTCGCTCTGGCGCTGACGATGCGCTCTTGTTTGATAGCCTCATAGCCCTCGATTGGAAGGATCAGTATCAAAAGATTAACGGCCAAATGCGTTGGTATGGAGCCCTCGCCTTAGCCAGTGCCGGTATTATCGGTGGATTACTGGCTAAAGTCGAACTGTCCTATGCCTGGTGGGCTTGGTTTGCTATGGCCATTCCGTTACTTATAGTACAGCTATCGCTAGCAGAACCGCCCTTCACGCGTGAAGGTAACGCCAAGCTAGATTCATATGCTATTCATCTAGGCAAAAGTTTTTGGCAATCATTTCGTGGCGATGCCAGCTATTTTATCTGGTATGCAGCAGTTCTCTCTCTTTTCTTTAGCGTTGGCTATTGGTTTTGGCAGCCGTATCTCCAGCTTACGGGATTACCGAT
>CAYGIW010000025.1:4560-7673 GCA_964350035.1 uncultured Candidatus Saccharibacteria bacterium | reverse complement strand
CTAGTTTAAAGGCTCGGACTAGATCGTCAACAAAGAGCACATCGCGAACTTGCTTACCGTCGCCATAGATGGTGATAGCTCGATCGGCCAACGTGGCGATGGTGAACCAGGCCACCCAGCCCTGATCCTCGATGCCAAACTGACGTGGACCATAGATACAGCTCTGGCGAAAGACGACATTTTTTTGCTTATAAATTCGGGCATAGTCTCGCACATACTGATCGGCCGCTCCCTTGCTACAACCATAAGGAGAGTGAAAATCAAGGAACTGATTCTCTGGAATGCCAGCTGGAAAATCGGCGTAGCTATAGCGATTGGCGCCTTCGACGATCTTGACCTCTTCCATGCCACCGTAAACCTTGTTGGTTGAGGAGTAGATTAAGACAGGGTCGGCAGTGGCGTTCAGCCGAATGGCCTCGAGAAGATTAAAGGTGCCCAAGGCGTTAATATCGAAGTCTTCGCGCGGTTTCTCAACCGAGGTGGTCACGGCCACCTGACCGGCCAGATGATAGATCGCCTCGGCGTCTTTGACGATACGATTGAGAACGACCTGATCGTGGCGTAAGTCTGCCTCGACAACCTCTACATTATCGAACTGCTCGGTTAGCCAATTGGCATTTTCACGCGTGCCTTTGCGGGTTAAATTATCAAAGACAGTGATTTGATGACCCTCTTTGGCGAGGTTAGAGGCTAGATTGCTGCCTATAAAGCCGGCTCCACCGGTAATGACGATCTTTTTTGGCTTTTGAAAAAAATCCATGGTTATCCTTATTTATCTTGAGTCTGAAGGCGACCGATCGAGAGGTACTCGATACCGGCCTCGAGCATTTGCGCTGGGTCATAGATATTGCGACCATCGACAATCTTCGCTTGCTTGAGCCGAGATTTGATCTCTTGAAGAGCGATCCCGCGGAATTCTGGCCACTCGGTTACAACCACTAAAAGATCGGCCTGTTCCAGGGTCGCTAACGGTTCGTTGGTGTACTCAACATCGGTTAAGATACCTTTGGCCACCTCTTGGGCGACGGGATCGAAGACGACGATTTTCGCCCCTTCGCTTTGAAGAGCGTGGATAATTTCGACGCTTGGTGCCTCGCGCATATCGTCAGTATTAGGTTTAAAGGCTAAGCCCCAAATGGCGATCCGCTTACCGGCCAAATCAGGCAAGAGCGATTTGATTTTAGGGATAATGATAGTTTTCTGAGCTTGGTTGACCTCTTCGACCGCTTCGAGAATGGTTAGCGGGATCTGATTCTCTTGACCGATATGGACTAGGGCCTTGACGTCTTTAGGGAAGCAGGCGCCACCGTAGCCGATACCAGCGTCGAGAAAGGCTCGGGCTCCGATTCGGGCATCGTAGCGCATTCCCTCGGAAACCTTGGTCACATCGGCGCCAACGACCTCACAGAGGTTAGCTAGTGAGTTAATAAATGAGATCGAAGTGGCCAAGAATGAGTTCGAGGCATACTTGATCATCTCGGCTGTTTTGAGATTAGTCGTTAAGATCGGAGCTTGCTGCGGCAGATAAAGTTCCGTCATTAGCTCAAGTGCTTTGTTAGATTCAGCGCCAATCACTACCCGATCTGGCTTGGAAAAATCCTCAACGGCTGAGCCTTCGCGCAAAAACTCTGGATTAGAAACAACGTCAAACTCGCCAGAATAAGTTTCGGCGATGATCGAACGAACGCGTTCGCCGGTGCCGATTGGGACTGTACTTTTATTGACAATAATTCGATAGCGAGGCGCAGTTTCGGCGAGGAGAGCCGCGGCGATCTCGCGGGCGGCGGTATCGATCTGACTGAGATCAGCCGAACCATCGGCGGCCGATGGCGTGCCGACAGTGATAAAGATAATATCACTAGCCTGAATCGCCTCTTGATTGTTGGTGGTAAAGTCGAGGCGTCCTTCGCGAATGTTGCGAGCTAAAACCTCTTCGAGTCCAGGTTCATAGATCGGGCTGATGCCCTCTTTGAGTCGATCGATCTTTTGTTGGTCACGGCCGGTACAGATGACTTGATTACCCAGATCGGCTAGACAGGCTCCAGAAACTAGGCCAACATAACCAACACCACCAATCATTGTGATTTTCATTAAAAACTCCTCTTAATTCTCTGCGGCTATCTCATGTTTAAAGTATTCGATGGTTTTCTGCAAGCCTGACTCGAGATCGATAGCTGGTTGCCAACCCAGTAGCTCTTGAGCGAGACGGATATCTGGTTGGCGTTGCATCGGATCATCTTTAGGCAATGGGCTATATTCGATAATCGACTGACTGTTCGTCAGCCTTATTACTGTAGCGGCTAACTCGGCAACTGTAAACTCGCCAGGGTTGCCAAGATTAATCGGGCCGGCTTCTCGACTCTCGAGGAGTAGGATAAAGCCGCGAATTAAATCATCGACATAGCAAAAACTTCGCGTCTGCTCACCCTGACCGTAAACGGTGATCGGTTGTTGCCGCAAGGCTTGAACGATAAAGTTTGAGACGACACGACCATCGGCCGGGTCCATTTGTGGACCGTAAGTGTTAAAAATACGAACAATAGCCGTATCTAACCCATATTGTTGACGATAACTATAGATCAACGCCTCGGCATACCGCTTGGATTCGTCATACATGCTCCTCGGTCCGTAGCTGTTGACGTTGCCCCAGTAGCTTTCGGGTTGAGGGTGAATTTCGGGATCGCCATAAACTTCACTGGTTGAGGCATGGAAAAAGCGCGCCTGTTGCTCTCGGGCGAGCTCCAAGAGATTTTCGGTACCAATCGAGCCGACTCGAAGAGTTTCGAGAGCTAGTCGTTGATAGCCCGGCGGCGAGGCTGGCGAGGCTAAGTTCATGATGAAATCAAATTTCATCTCGCGAAGCGATGCTGGCAGCGGCTGACAGATATCGGCCTCGATAAACTTAAGAAAATTAGGCTGACCTTCGAGTGCTTGAAGATTAGACCGTCGACCGGTCGATAGATTATCAATGACTACGACTTGATAGTTCGGCAGAAGCGCCTTAATCAGATTGCTGCCGAGGAAGCCGGCACCGCCACTAACTAAAATCTGTTTCATAATTTACTCTCTTGATTGACTGGTTTAAATTTGGCCGCTTCGGCCTGCCATTGTTT
>CAYGIW010000025.1:0-4460 GCA_964350035.1 uncultured Candidatus Saccharibacteria bacterium | reverse complement strand
ATTTACTCTCTTGATTGACTGGTTTAAATTTGGCCGCTTCGGCCTGCCATTGTTTGGCATAGCGAGGCTTGAGGTAGTAGCCGAGGATATTTTTTCGGTAGAAGATGGCCAGGGTATCCTCGAGCGCTTTCAGGATGGTCTTTGATTTAAGTGAGCTATTGGCAAAATTAAAGTTCATCTCAACTGGCGCCTCGATAATACGACGATAGCCGAGCATCGTGGCCACCACTAACATCTCGACATCGTAAGCGTACTGTTTGACCACCATTCTCGGCATAACTTCTTTGAGCACTGATGTCTTGGCCAGCTTAAGACCAGTTTGCGTATCTCGAACCTGAATGTTAAATAACAGTCGCAAGAGACCGTGATAAAGGGCACTATTGATCCGTCTAATCAGGGGATAGTTGACGCGGCTCATCGGGTGCCTCTTAGAGCCGATGACGATATCGGCATCAAAGGCCTCGAGAACCTTAACGAAACGCTCAATATGGCTGGGGTGAAAGTCGCCACCAGCATCGATAAAGGTGATGACATCGCCTTTGGCTCGACTGACGCCAAATTTTAAGGCGTAACCCTTGCCTTGGTTCTTGGTATAGCTCAGGACGCGTAAGCTTTGATGTTTAATCGCTTTAGCCTCGGCCTCGGTGGCATCGGTACAGCCATCGCAGACCACGATTAATTCATAGGGATAGCTGATCTTGTCGAGCTCGGTCAAGAGATCGCTTGTCGTCAAACGAATATTTTTCGCCTCGTTATAGGCTGGCACAATCACAGAGATTAAATCAACTTTAAACATTAGGGCTCCCTGTGAATGGGTAAGAGTTTGGTTGGCCAACTCTCGAGAATTTGTGGCCATTTGAGATAGAGATAGTAGCCAGTCAACAGAATAAAGCCCATGGCGTTGGTGAGCAAGAGGTTATTGATGATCACCGTGAAATTATCATGACGCCACCAAATTAAGCCAATCTCGAGGGCGGTGATTAGACCAAGGGCGACGATAAAGAATCGATTACCGATCGAAAGGAAGTAGTTAACCCAAAGATTTGTTAAAGAGTAGAGCAGCATCGCCGCGCCAAATAGGCCCAAATAAGGAGCGACACTAATGAACTCGGATTTATATAAGATATTGACCACAGTTGGGGCAAACCAGTAAAAGCCTAGACAGCTGACTAAGCCGATGGCAAAGACCAAGAGAAAAGATTGCATCAGGATTAGGTAGTGTTTTTGATCGCGGCCTCGCAGATCAGAGATCATCGGAAACATTACCGAAACTACGGGGGTAGTCACAAAGAGCACGATCTTTGCCATGGTCGAGAGCGCGGTATAGAGACCGGCCGTGTGAGCATCGAGAAAGTGCTTAACCAGGATGACATCGATTTGCAGGAGCAAGGTGGCAAAGATAAAAGCCAGAAAGGCAGTCCAGGAATACTCTTTAGCCTCGATTGGTAGATGAGCGATCGGTTGACTTGGCTCCTTGAGGAGCTGACGAATCGGCCAAAAACTGCCAAGATAAGCGATCGCCGTGCCGATTAAGATGGCGACCATCGCGCCGTTAACGCCAAAGCCCAGACTAACTAAAGTCAGGCCTAAAATTAGCTTGATCAGCGGATCGATATTTTGATTGATGACCGAATCGAAGAAGCGTTGTAGCCCCTGAAGTAGACCTCGGTTAATCGGTAGGACAAAAAGAAAAGCCAGGATCGGTGAAATGATGATGACTGGCGTCGTCGATGGCAGCTTTAAGAAATCGGCAATCCAGCCACTGGCTAAGGCGAAGATGATAGCAATCAGAATACCGATGGCCGCCATCCGTTTAGTTAGGTGTAGCGCAAAGGCCTTGATCTTACCGCCTTGATTCTGAGCTTGATAGTGAGCGGCATAGCGCATGATGATAGTCGAAACGGCGTTGGTAGGCATGGTAATGATGACGATCAGGCTTAAAAGCGAACCGATAATGCTGTATTCGCTCGGGCCAAGCCGCTGCCCCATCTGGGCGTTAAAGAGATAGTTAAAAACTGAAAAGATCAGAGTACCGACGAAATATATTAAGCTGTTCTTGAGGAGTTTCAGATTCATCACCCCTATCTTAAGGCGAAAGCGCCAATACTGCAACGGGTATTACCAGGGCTTTAGATTTTTTTAATATTTGCTATGGTAACAAAGAGCAGATGGAGGGAGAAAGGATGTCCGTGCGACTATTACTTGTCGAGGACGACCAGCGTTTAGCTGCGCCACTCTTAAAGATTCTCAATAGCTGGTTTGCTACCGATCATCAAACGACCGTCAAAGGCGCTCGACAGCTCATCGAACTTAATCGTTACGATTTGGCGATAGTTGATCTTGGTCTGACCGATGGTCACGGGGCGATGGTAGTTAACTGGTTAAAACACTATCAGCCTCAAACTGGCATTCTTATCTTAACCGGTCAGGCCGAAGAACAGGTTGAGTGTCATTTACTTGATACGGCTGTCGATATGTTTCTTCATAAACCAATCTCTAGTAGCCTGTTAATCGCTAATTTGACAGCTTTGCTTCGCCGTCAACCTAGTCGTGTCGATGATCAGCTCAAACTGGGCAATCTGGCGCTTCATCCAATTAAGCGCTTAGCCTATTTGGGCGGCAAGCAGTTAGCGCTAGGGCGTCGAGAGTTCGATCTCTTACACTATTTAGTCCAGAACCGAGAGCGTCCTGTTTCGAGACAGGAGCTAATTGAGCAGGTTTGGGGCGAGAGTATCGATCCCTTGACCAACGTGGTTGATGTTCATATTCGTAACATTCGTCGTAAGCTCGGCTTAGGTCGAGCGGGAATTATCCGCACGATTCACGGAATTGGCTACCAGGCTAAGGCTCAATGATGACTCTTTTGACCCTCCTCGGTCTCAGCTGTTTGATAGGAGTCGGCCTAGGATTAAGTTTGAATTTTGCGCTTCAACGCCGACTGATTCGGCGCTTTTTGTTGGTAGACGCTCTAGAGCCCCGGTTTATGGCCGCGCAACAGCTGCTTAATCGTCAGGTTACGCTCAAACAGCTGGCGCACGATTTGGCATCGCCTTTGATGGCGCTCGAGTTAACCGTGCCTGTTTTAGACTGGCCAGTTAGTCGTGAACGTTCAGCGGCCAGCTTGGCCAACGAGTGGCGTCGTGCCGTCAGTGATTGGCAAAAGATCTCGACTCAAGCCGTTGAACTCTGTCAAAACTATCTTCAGGCCGATCTTCAGACTAATCGTTTGATCGACCAACCGAGCACTCCCAGTGTTGCGGAGTTGCCATTGATCGATCTCGTCAACCAGGCGATCGAGAGCGTTACGCCACTGGCTCTCAAAAAACACCTCACAATCAAGCTTGATTTGACCGATGAGCTATCGAACTCATTATTAATCGATGAGGTTGCTGGTCAACGGGTTATAGTTAATCTCCTGACTAACGCTATCAAGGCTAGCTTAACCAGAGACGAAGTTCGTCTAGAGTTGAGGCCGGTTAACGGTGCATACAGGCTGAAGGTCATCAATACGGGCGAGTCGATTGCCTGGCCCGAGATTATTAGCTGGGTCGAACATTCGAGAGCGACCGTTGTGGGTCAACATGGCCATGGTTTAGCGAGCGCCTTTCGACTTTCAGAAGATCTAGGCTGGCGGCTACACCTGATGCCTCGATCGTCAGGCGGACTCGAGGCAACGCTCGTTATACCCTGTTCATCGCTTGGCAAGCAGACGTTTTAGGATTAATATAGAGCTATATGAGACCTATCCTTTTTTCCCTGGGTAGCCTCAATTTTTATTCTTATGGAGCGCTGACCGCGCTTGGTTTTGTGGCGGCCGCTTATCTTTTGCGCTATCTAGCCAAGCGCAAACGACTTTATACCTCAAAACATCGTGATTACTTCCTGATTGATACGATTTTAATCAGCCTGATCAGTGGTGTTTTGCTGGCGAGATTAGCCTATTTCTTTTTATATCGCGATGCCTCGTTGATAGGCGAATTAAGTTTCTGGCGCAATTTGGTTTTGGGCGGTTTCGTTTTCTACCCAGGTTTATTGGGTGGCATAACCGCCTTTTGGATTTGGTTAAGTCGACATGCCGAGCCATTACCCAACTGGTTCGACTGCCTGATCCCGGCAATATTTTGTGGCCTAACCTTTAATGAGTTCGGGGCCTATTTAAACGATGGCTACGAATATCACTTAGTTGGCAGCCTGCTGAACTTAGTTTTCGGCTTAACTACGGTCCAAACCGCCCTGATCGAAAAAAAGAACGGCCGTGCTTTTTGGCTTGGATTAGTCTTCTTATTCGTTTCGCAGTTCTTTTTAGCTTTTTGGCGAAGCGAACTCTACCAAATTGGCGTCTTAAGTCTAGGACAGATTTTCAGCCTTATCGGCATAGTCTATGCCACCTATTACTTTTTTAAACATTTAATCTACGCGAAATAGCTCAACCGTTACCGAGATATCGCTTGGTATTCATT
>CAYGIW010000024.1:0-7809 GCA_964350035.1 uncultured Candidatus Saccharibacteria bacterium | reverse complement strand
GCGCTAACATATTAAAGTGAAAGGTTGTCTGTAGGCTGGTCAGCTCAAAAAGTCGGTTGAGAACCTTTTTCGGATAAGAGGCGGCCTTGAGCTCGATAACGATACGAATACCTTCGGTGCGGTCTGATTCATCGCGAATATCGGTAATACCATCGATCTTCTTGAGCTTAACTAGATCAGCGATCCGTTCGATTAACTCAGATTTGTTGACCTGGTATGGTAATTGACTGATGATGATCGAAAAACCTTGCTTGCGCTCGTGGATTGTGGCGACGGCTCGAATAGTCACCTTGCCGCGACCGGTAGCATAAGCGTCACGCAGGCCTTGGTCGGCATAGATAACACCAGCGGTTGGAAAATCTGGCCCCTTAATCTCGGTTAACAAGGCGTCAAGATCAGAGTCTGGGTGATCGATTAACATCAGAATCGCCTTGACGACCTCGCTCAGATTATGCGGCGGAATCGAGGTAGCCATACCGACAGCAATTCCCTGTTGGCCGTTAATCAAGAGGTTAGGAATCGCGGCCGGCAAGATCTGCGGCTCGGTCGAAGTACCGTCGTAGTTCGGTACAAAATCAACCGTCTCTTTATCAATATCCGACATGAGAGTGTTAGCTATGACAGCCAACTTGGCCTCGGTATAACGATGGGCGGCGGGTGGATCGCCATCGATCGAACCAAAGTTACCCTGTCCATTGACTAAGGGATAACGCATCGAGAAGTCTTGAGCCAATCTCACCAAAGTGTCGTAAATAGCGGTATCGCTATGCGGGTGGAAATAACGCATCACGTCCCCTACCACCGCGGCCGATTTTTTGTGTCGTTGGTGCGGACGAACACCGGTCATCTGCCACATCGTATAGAGAACTCGACGGTGGACTGGCTTAAAGCCATCGCGAATATCAGGCAAGGCCCGAGAAACGATCACCGACATGGCATAGTCGAGGTAGCTATTTTGTATCTCAGAGACCAAGCTCTGATCCTTAATTAAGCCATAGGCGGTTTGATAGCTCGGTCGATCATCGGCAATTTCAAAGGCGACCTCGTGAGTCGGTTCTGTTGACTCAGAGTCTTCAGACAGAGACTCCTTGACCGTTTCGGTATCCGTTTCGGCTTCGGATTCTGATTCAGTCGGCAGAGCATCTATGGCAGTGGGATTTAATTCTTCTTTAGGCATCACAATCCTTTAGGCTAAACATCGAGGTTTCGGACGAACTTGGCGTGGGTTTGAATAAATTTCTTACGAGGCGGAACTTCGTCGCCCATCAACATGGCAAACATCTCGTCAGCCTTGCGCGCGTCGTCCTCGGTCACTTTGAGTAAGGTTCGAATAGCCGGGTTCATCGTCGTGTCCCAGAGCTGTACAGCATCCATCTCACCTAAACCCTTGTAACGCTGAATCTGAACACGCGATTTTTTAGGCGTGGCTTTAGCGGTTGATTCCTCTGCCGAGGCAGCCTCTGTTTGATCGGTAGCTTCAACATTCGTTTCATCTGTCGATTCATCATCCGATGAATCTTCGGAATTTTGACTGAGGATTTCTGGACCAACCCCAAGTTTTTTCAGAATTTCGTCTCGTTGCTGATCGTTAAAGGCAGAAAACTTCTCTTTGCCGTAAGTAATAACGAATAACGGTGGCTGAGCAATATAGATATGGCCCTCGCGAATTAACTCAGGAAAATGTCGGTAAATCAAAGTCAGTAATAGGGTACGGATATGCGAACCATCAACATCGGCGTCAGTCATCAGGATGATGCGATGATAACGCAGCTTAGCCATATTTTTCTGTTCACCGATCCCCACCCCAAAGGCAACGATCATATGCTTGATCGATTCCGAGGTCAGCATTCGGTCGAGGCGAGCCCGTTCGACATTTAGTACCTTACCTTTGAGCGGCAAGACGGCCTGGAACTTACGATCACGACCTTGCTTGGCCGTACCGCCGGCCGAGTCACCCTCGACAATATAGAGTTCGGATTTGGCTGGATCGCGTTCAGAACAATCTGCGAGTTTGCCAGGGAGGGTCATCCCCTCGAGGGCGCCTTTACGAATGACGGTTTCGCGAGCGGCTTTGGCAGCTAATCGAGCCCGCAAAGACAGCAATGATTTTTCAATGACCTTACGCGCCTCGCCTGGATTCTCTTCAAGATAGATAGTTAAACTCTCGGCAACGGCTGACTCAACGAACGGGCGGATCTCGGGATTACCGAGCTTGCCTTTGGTTTGACCTTCGAACTGTGGCTCGGTTAACTTAACCGAAACTACAGCGACTAACCCCTCGCGAACGTCTTCACCAGTTAAACCACCGTCATTATCTTTAATAAGATTGTTCTTTTTAGCGTAATCGTTAATGACGCGGGTTAAAGCCGTGCGAAAACCGGTGAGATGGGTGCCACCCTCGACCGTATACTCGGTATTAGCAAAAGTATAAACGTGTTCGTTAAAGTCATCGGCATAAGCAACAGCCACTTCGACGCTCTGCAGCTCGCCATTTTTTTCGAGGTAGAACGGTGGGTCGTTATAGATCTGACGACCCTTGGCTAAATGCCTCACATAGGCGGCGATACCACCATCGAAATGAAAGGTGTAGGTTTCGCCCCAAATCGGCTGGTAACCTAAACCGATTGGGTCGGTCTTGGTTTCTACTTCCTGAAGATCGTTAATGATGATACGAATGCCCTTATTAAGATAGGCTTTTTGGCGAATCCGATCGCGAATAATCTTGGTACTGTATTTAATCTCTGGGAATATTGCCGAATCGGCTTCGAATACAATATAGGTACCCTGAAACTTGGCCTTGCCAATTACCTTAGGATCGGCCTGAGGGCGTCCTTGTTCGAACTCTTGCATATAGATCTGACCATCGCGATAAACCTCGGCGCGTAAGTAAGTTGAGAGAGCGTTAACTACCGAAACACCAACACCGTGGAGACCGCCAGAAACTTTGTAACCGCCGCCGCCAAACTTACCGCCAGCGTGTAAGACTGTTAAGACGGTTTCAAGTGCCGATTTACCGGTTTGAGGGTGCTTATCGACAGGAATACCACGACCGTTATCAAGAACTGAGATCCGATGATTAGGGTGGAGACCAACCACTATTTCGGTCGCATGACCGGCCATAGCTTCGTCGATTGAGTTATCGAGTACTTCCCAGATTAAGTGGTGAAGACCTTCGAGGCCAGTCCCACCGATATACATACCCGGGCGTTTACGGACCGGATCAAGCCCTTCGAGAACGGTAATATTGGCAGCACTGTACTGGGAATTTTCGGGCATAATTAAACCTTTCGATCAAAGCTCGCTTAACTAGATTGTACTATATTCTTGGTTTAATTGCGAATTAGGCGGTCGTCACTAAGCTTAGCTTGGTAGAGTATCTGATTATCTAAAGCAACTGTCAAATCGAATGGTCGACTGCCTGATTGACGATAGGTTTGTAATCGATAGTTACGTTCGTTGACCTGTCTACCTAAGCCGATCTCGAAGTTGACTGTGCTACTGGTTTTAGGTTCGGTAATCAGCCAAAACCCGAGCGCTTGGTAACCCGACTCATTCCCCTGATCGATTCTTCTCATTAGATCCTGACCGTTCTGGTTGGCCGAGATCAGGCGCGAACCAGTCGGCAACAGATAGCGTATGTACTCTTTATTAATTCCCGAAGGAAAGGCACCATTCCCTTGATGTTCAAAAGTCAGACTAACTCGAGCCAATGTTTCGGTGGCCGATGATTTATTGCTGAGTTCATAGCGTACAATCGGCTGAATATCGAGCGAGCTCTTGTTGCCGCCGTGGGCGCTGCGGATCATCGCCAGAAAATCGGTTTTAGGATCTGGCTTAGGGAGTTTTGAATCAAAATGAGCTTTAGTCAAGGCTTGGTTAGACTCGTCAGACGAACTATAAATCTGGAGATCCTTGCGTTCGATCGCCTGCTTTAAGAGCTGATACTGTGTTTGTCGGTTTAAAGCCGTGGCTCTGGCCAAAACCTGTGGAATTAATTCAGCCAAGACCGTTTTAGGTTGATTGATCTGTTTATTAGCGTCTGATTTAAAGTAATCAACCTCGACCAAGCGTTGGATAATCGGGAAAAAGTTCTCGCTCGTTAGGGCCTCTGGCTCGCCTGTTAATTGCAACGGACCAATCAGCTTTAGCAACTCGACAAAACCGCTGAGATTAAAGGCGATCACTCCATCGAGTTCAGTTTGGTCGCCCAAGGCCTTGAGGATCTCGTTCTTGATTGGAGCGTTAGTGCGCGCTAGCTCGTCTTGCCAATACCAAGCCACCGCCTGGGCGCTGAGCTGAAAATCAGCGGCAAAATTACTATCGTGCATAGCCAATCCCTTGCCGTTAAGTATCGGGACGAGTGGTTTAGGCGGATGACGATAAACTGACTGACTATAGGCATCGTCTAGTTGATAGATATTTTTCTCAAAATATGGGATCGAGAGCTGACCGTCGTTGATATCGACAATCGCATATGAGCCGATAAAGCCGCCACTACCGCGGATCTCGGCATTATTTTGGAGTAATAATAAATACCGACCGGATTTAACGATATCGAGTAACTCTAACTGGGCCCCAAAAGACTGAACCTTGGGGGCAATGATCGGCAATCCAAAAAGAAAAACTAATAAGGCGACGACGACGAACGGTCGTTGCCAATGATTGACCTGTCGTCTCCAGGCCCGTTGCCAGCCCGAATGTCCAGCTAAGACATCGACTGCTTGACGATGATTCGGTCTGATCGACGTTAAGCCATCAACCAGTCTTGGTTGAGTTTGCCTATCCATAGGCTAATTATAGCACTAAACTAGGCGCGTTGCTTCTTTTGACCCAAGGCGATGGCCAGGCTGAGGCCGACAATCAGTCCGGCCAAAGTCGAGATAGCGACAGTGAGTGGATAGTCGGTTTTAACCTTGGCGACTACCGGAGTATCTGCTAATAGGTTGAAGTAGTTATCGCTATTATCATTCTGTTGCGATTCGGAGGTTTTGCGATTCATCGTTGTCACTACTGCTTTGATTAATCGAGTCGCCCGCTCTGGATCCTGATCGGTCACAATGACTACCAAGCTTACCTGAGGCAAGCGTCGCGGCTTAAAGATCTTGGCGAGCTTTTTCAGTGAGAGATTCGGTACTGGGATCTCGGCCGTTTGAAAGATCTCTTGAGCCGTACCCGGTGAGGCCAACCAAGCCGCTAGAGTATCGGCATAAAGGGAACTGGCTTGGAGCGAGTAATATTTATCATACTGAAAATAGCTAACTTCGCGGGCCGAAACTGGGTTTGGCTTATTGACCGCAATCGTCACCGAGGCCTCGTACTTGTCTGGTTGTGAAACGATATAGCCAGCCGTAGCCAACCAAACCATCAGTAAAACGGTAAAGATTAGCTTGAGGCGATCTTTGATAATTTGCCAATACAGACTTAATTCCATCGCTGACTCCTGATTTGATTGATTGATTCGATTATATAGTCAATTATCGCAATTTCAAAGTTCTCACGGCTAAATTTAGTCGCCTGTTGACGAATTAGCTCACGATCGTAGCGACTATCGTCAAATAATTCCAGTACTGAACTTAAGCTCTCGAGATCCTGTTTTTCGACAAGCTCGCCGGTTACGCCGGCCTCGACAATCTCGCTAATGCCACCGAGCCTGTAACCGATCACTGGCGTGCCGTAGCTCTGTGCCTCGGCGGCCACCAAGCCAAAATCCTCATTAGCCATGAAGATTAAAGCCTTGGCCTGACGGTAATACTCAGCCAAAAGATCGTTACTAATGTGTTCCTCAATCAGGATCGAGGACGGTTGAAGCTTAGCTTTGATCTGTTTAGCTAACGGGCCACGGCCGATAATGATTAACGGTAACCCAAGCTTCTGACAGCTATCAATAACGAGCTCGGGTAGTTTATAGTCGATGAGCCTCGTCACCAGTAGAAAATAGCTACGGGGCGGCAATTTCAATGTGTCGACAACGGCATTATTAGTTTGAGATTCTGACTCTATCAAGGATAGAACAGGTGGGGTGATGACCTCTGCTCGCCGGCCATAACGCTCAAAGATCCGCTTGGCTACAGTCTGACTATTAGCAATATAACCATCTGGCCGTGTACTCGCTGCCAGATCGTAACGCCTTAAATAATTTCGTAACGGGGCGAACCAGGGGCTTTGCATCCTCGGGTCGATTTGCGGATACCAAACATAACGGATCGGCGTGTGACAGTAATTAAGATGAATCGTCTCGGTTGGGGTAATCACACCGTGGGCAGCGATGTGGCTATCGCTCAAAACTAAATCATAGCCTCGTAAATCATGCTGTTCGGTTATCCAGGGCAAGAGCGGTACGATCAGCTGATGATGTTTGCGAAGCCAGGGCCAACGATCAAGAACGCTTGTCTTGACTCGTCTGGCATCTAGCCAAGCAAATCTCGATCGATCAAAGAGAGCGGTAAATATTGTCGCCTGAGGCAAGAGCTCGCTAAAGACACGAAAGACCTGCTCCGAGCCACCGGGAACGGTTAAATATTCATGGACCAAGGCCACTCGGCGGCCAGCCAACAGGCTCTCTAGCTCTTTGAGCTTGGCCTGACGGCGGGCGTAGACAGTGGCATCTTTAGTAGGCATTTTTACGGGCAACCATCACAATAAAGGTCTTGGCGGCAATAATAATATCTGACCAGAACGACCAGTTCTCGATATACAGCATATCGAGCTTGACGCGCTCTTCGTAGGGCATATCGCTACGGCCACTGACCTGCCAGAGGCCGGTCAGGCCAGGTTTAACGCAAAATAGTCGGTGCTGATCTTGACCGTAGCGGGCCACCTCTTCGGCGGTAATGGGACGCGGTCCGACAAGCGACAGATCGCCCTTGAGAACGTTAATAAACTGCGGCAGCTCATCAAGGCTGGTTTTACGCAAAAAACTGCCCAGACGAGTCGCTCGCGGGTCAGTTTTAAGCTTTTGCTCACGAGCAAACTCTCTGTAGAGATCGGGTCGCTTAAGCTGTTCGCTAAAGGTCTGTTCATTAGTTTTACCGCCGTAATCTGCACCGGTACAAAACTCAGTCTTTAAGGTTCTAAACTTTAGAATGTCGACCTCTTGCCTAAGGTAACCGAGGCGCCGATGACGGTATAAAACAGGACCGGTTGAATCTAATTTTACTAATAGAGCGATCAAGAGATAAAACGGCGAAAGCACGATAATTGCTAGAGTCGAGGCCACGATATCGAAGAGACGTTTAAAGAATACGCCCCAACCAACTAGACGGGTCTGTCGGTACTCAATCACCGGAATGGCGGCCAATGTTTGGATCTCAATATTGGTAGAACGAATCATTGCCAGGCTCGGGACCATCCGGAAGGCGACTTGATACTGATGGCTCAGATCGTGCAATTCAACCTCGAGGCGATTACTCAGCCCAGTATCAGCCAGCAAGATCTCGTCGACCGTATCACGGTCAAGAATCTCACGAATCTGGGCTAGTTCTGGTTTGATTAACCCATTAACCACTTGGTAGCCAAGGTTAACATCGGTGCTCAAGACGCGATGAAGCTCGGTAGCGGTAGCACTTTGACCAATAATAACGATCCGTTTTAGACCATAACCAAATCGATAAAGATAGCGTTGAGTCCAAGCCAAGAGAGCTCGTGTAAGCCAGACTGTAACAATCGAGAAGATCCAGGCATAGATAACCACTAATCTCGAGAAAAAGAGGGTGCGAGTCAGAAAAACCCAAAGCAAGAACAGCATAATACCGGCGCTCGAGGCCAAAAAGACCTTGGTAAACTCGCCGCGACGACGATGACTATCGCGAA
>CAYGIW010000023.1:0-8060 GCA_964350035.1 uncultured Candidatus Saccharibacteria bacterium | reverse complement strand
AACCTACCCGGTAAAAAAGTTGAGTATCACGGTTCAGCCGCTAAGCGATTTTTGGCAACCGGTAAAAAAGAGGCCGGTACCAAGGCCAAGGGTCAGGTAACACTTTATAACGCCTGGGATGGCAACCCGATTACGCTCGCCGCTGGCACTAGTCTAACCGATCAAGTATCGGGCAAGCTCTTTGTGCTGCCTAACAAAGCCGTGATTCCTGGTGGTTCGTTGACGCTAGCTAACGGCAAGGCAATTACTAACCCGGGCAAAGTGACTGTTGAATTAGTCGCTAACGAGCCGGGCGACAGCTATAACGTCAAGGCTGGCAAACTGACTATCGGCGGTATCTCAGCCGATCGACAGGCGAGTATTTACGGTGAAACCACTAACAATATCACTGGTGGATCTAGTAAACAGATCACTGTTTTGACCCAGGCCGATATCGCCACCGCCACCGAAACTTTACAAACCGAGCTATTGGCCGAGGCCTTGCCACAGCTCCGTGCCAAGTTAGAGTCGCCTGATTTTAAGATTGTCGATGAGTCGGTACAGGTTAAGCTGCAGCCAGCCGTCAGTAATCCAGATAAGCTCGAGACCGAGACCGAGCACTTTGACCTCAAACTCGAAGCCGATTATCAGGCCATCGCCTTCAACGAAGCGACGCTCAAGCAGGCGGTCTTAGATCAAGTGACAACCGGTGCCCCCGAGGGCAAGACCGTCCTTTTTGACGAGACCGATAGTCTTGGTATTAATTACGATACGAGGACTGATGATAAGTTGAACCTCAAAGTCGAGGTCAAGACCAAGCTAGGTCAGCGAGTCGACCTCGACGCCATCGCCAGTCAGTTGCCAGGACAATCGCTTGATTCGATCAAAGAATCGCTTTTGGCTAAGTCCGAGATCGTCGAAGTCACCCTCGATCAATTCCCGCTGGGTTGGTGGCAAGATTTCTCTTATTTCAGCTGGAACACTCGAGTTAAGCTCAATTATCAATAAGTCACAGGTCTCGATGAACTGTCTCGCACTAGATTTAGGTAAGCGCCGTACCGGAGTGGCTGTAGCTCAAGGGCATCTGATCACCGCTCTACCGACTTTATTCACCGACCGACCCGGCTTCGAAAGCGCTCTCGAACAGTTAATCGCTGAATTTAAGGTGACCGAAATAGTCTTGGGTTGGCCGAGTAGCGAGGATGGTAGTCAGAATCAACAAACTGCTTGGGTCCAGAGTTGGCTCGATCGCCCGCTCTTCCAAGGCTTAACCGTCCATTTAACTAACGAGTACCTGACTAGTTACGAGGCCAAGCGACAGATCAAAGAGGGTCTAGCCCCGGGTTACCACGACATCGATCAGCTTTCGGCGGTTTTAATTCTGGAGCAGTTTTTGAATGAGTAACAATCAATGAGTAAGTATTAATGAGTAATTATTAATGAAGCAAAAGTTCTTACTAGCTCTCGGCTGTTTACTGGTTGGCTCGTCGCTGGCTTTTTATCGCTCTCTATCGATCAAAGTACCAGTCACTCAACGCCAACTTGATTTAGCGCCCGGCCAAAGCTTTAACCAAATCACCGATCAGCTCGACCGGGCTGGCTTGATTGCTAACCGTCGGAGTTGGTGGCTGTATCTGACCTTAACCGGCAAGCGCCGTCAGCTTCAGGCCGGAATCCAAACTTTGCCGGCCAAGCTCTCGACTCTCGATCTAGTCCGCCTCTTAACCACCAATCAAGCCAATCAGATTAAGATCACCTTCCCCGAAGGGCTGCGGCTCACCGATATCGCCCAAATTGTCCAGCAAAAGCTCGATATCGATTCGGCTACGTTTTTAGCGGCTGCCCCAGTTGAGGAGTACGAGGGTCGACTCTGGTCTGACACTTACTACTTTAAAACCGATGTCACGGCTAGCGAGATTGTCAGTCGATTACACCTGACTTGGCAGTCCAAGACTAAAGCTCTCAATCTGACCGATGACCAGATTATCTTGGCTAGTATTGTCGAGCGCGAGACCAGGCGAGACGCCGATCGCCCGCTGATTGCCGCTGTTTATCTGAATCGGCTCAAGATTGGCATGAAGCTTGACGCTGATCCGACCGTTCAATATGCCAAGGGCAGCTGGTTGCCACTCAAACTCGCTGATTATCAGGCCGTTAAATCAAAGTACAATACCTATCTTAATAATGGCTTACCGCCGCACCCAATTGCGACAGCTTCCCTGAAGTCTTATCAAGCGGTGCTCAAACCGGCAACTCACGATTATTACTATTTTTTGAGTGATGCAGAGGGAGAGTTGCATCTGGCTAAGACCCTAGCCGAGCATAATGCCAATCGCGCCCGCTACTAATTTGACCAATTGCTGATTACAGGCTAGAGTAATCTTTACGGGGTAAAGATGTTAACAGGTTTAAGCCAATTTTTTGCACAAGACATCGGAATCGATCTCGGTACTGCTAATACCTTGGTCTATCTTAAAGGTAACGGCATTATGATCAACGAGCCGTCGGTGGTCGCAATTAACCAACGAACTAAACAAATTTTAGCCATCGGCGACGAGGCTAAAGCGATGGTCGGCCGGACGCCAGCGCACATCGTGGCTATCCGCCCCTTAGTCGACGGGGTCGTTTCAGATTTTGAAGTGACGCAACAGATGCTGCGCTATTTTATTAAAAAGGTCAGCCAATCGCGGGCCAGTTTCTTGCCGCACCCACGAATTGTCATCGGTATTCCATATGGCGTCACCGAAGTCGAGCGCCGAGCGGTCGAAGAGGCCGCCCTCAACGCCGGCGCCAGAGAAGTCTATCTGATCGAAGAGCCAATCGCCGCAGCGCTCGGCGCTCGACTGGATATCCAAGAACCGCACGGCTCGATGATCGTCGATATTGGTGGTGGCACTACCGAGGTAGCTGTCATCGCCCTAGGCGGTATAGTGGCCAGCCGCAGCCTCAGAGTGGCTGGCGATGAGCTGAACCAAGATATTATCGATTTCGCTCGCGATGAGCGCAATCTCTTACTGGGCGAGCGAACAGCCGAAGAGCTCAAGATCAATTTGACTAGCCTGTTGCCCGGCACTAAGTCTACCGATCAAATTATGCGTGGTCGCGACTTGATTACCGGCTTACCCAAGGCTGTTAATATTACCAATGACGAGATTCGCTTAGCGATGCAGAAGTCGATCCGTCAGATCATCGATGCTGTCAAAGCCACGATCGAAGAAACGCCACCTGAACTAGTGGCAGATATTATGGAGCGCGGTATCGTTTTGACCGGCGGCGGCGCCCTATTATCCGGCTTAGATGAGCTACTGCACCAGGTCACAGGCACGGCAGTTTATCTCTCGGCCGACCCGCTAACGGCTGTTGTCCGAGGGACTGGCCAAGTGCTCGAAGATCTGGTGGCGTTGCGATCAGTCTTAGTACCGACCACTTAAAAAGGAATCAAGTTGCGTCAAGTCGCTCGTTACCTCTATCTGTCATTTGCTCTGATGGTGCTAATTAGCTTGGCTATTCCGATTAGCCGACAGGCGCTCGGTTTGGGTTTTGGTCAGATCGTCACTCAGCTGACCGATCAACCGAGCCGAGCCACTAAACAAAAGTTTAATTGGCTGGCGATTTTAAAAGAGTTGCGCTCGCTGGCTAACCAAAATCAGGCGCTGATTCAATCAAACCAAGAGCTTCAGGCCGAGGTAGCCCGTCTCAAAGAAGTAGATCATCAAAATGAGGCACTGCGAAGCGAACTCAACTTTGCTAAAACCCAGACCGTGGCGGCCTTACTCGCCTCGGTCATCGGTCGGGGGAGCCAAGGCTTGAGCCGCGATCTGATAGTCAATAAAGGCACTCGTGACGGTGTTGCCTCGGGCCAGGCCGTGATTGCTCAAGGTTGGCTGATCGGTCTAGTGAAGACCAGCTCACTCGATCGATCGAGTATTCGGCTATTAGATGATCCGCGCTCATTAGTGCCGGTGGTCAGCCAAGACTCTCGGAGTAACGGCTTACTTCGAGGTGGATTCTCTGGTCTGACCCTGACCGATGTCTTACCAGACGCCGATCTCAAAATCGATGAAACGCTCGTTACCAGTGCCTTACTCGATAATGTCAGGGCGGGCATACCGGTCGGCAAAGTCAAGTCAGTGCAGAGCGAACCCGGTCAGATCGATAAACAGGCGATTATCGGTAGCCCGATCGAGGTCGGTCGGCTCGAGTTAGTCTTTATCGAGCGAGCCAAATCATGAACTGGCTGAAGCATCTTTCTTTGGCTTGGCTGCTATTGCTTCTGACTATCGGCGGTCACCGTCTCGATCTCGTTTTTTGGCCCGAGTTGGCGCTCTGTTTAGTGATCGCTCTGACTGTCAGCGGCGATTGGCGACATGCGGTCTTTTACGGTTTATTTTTAGGCCTAGGATTAGATTATTTTCTTCTTAATAGCTGGCCTCAAACTACGTTAGTTTATCTCTCGATTATCGCCCTCGGCGCTTGGCTGGCACTTCGTTTGGCAGTGCGGAGCAATCAGGCCTTATGGCTTGGTCTGACCTTTGGTCTAGTGCTCGCTTATGAGCTCTGGCATAGCTTACTCGCAGGCTATCAGCTGGTTTTGAACTTTGGTGCTATTTTGAGCCAATGGTTAACGGCCAGTTTGATGATCTTAGCCCTGATGCGTTTAGCCAAGAACAGACAAGAGGTCAAGATTGGCTAGCCCATTTGAACCCTATTCCGCCCTCTTGCCAGTGACCGAGCATTCGCCGGATTATTTTGTTGGTTTGCCTCAGAATGACGAACTAACCGAAGTTCAGATTCTTCACGAAACGGCTCAACCAACCTCGTTAATTTGGTTACGTCTCTCGATCCTCCTCTTAATTGGTGTTTTCTTAGCTAAGTTAATCTCGGTTCAGGTTCTCGAAGGACAGTTTTATCGCCGGCTAGCTGCTGGTAACCGTCTGGAACGACGCGAGATCCAGGCGCCACGAGGACTCTTGTACGACCGCTATAATCAGCCGCTCTTGGCTAATCGTCCACGCTACTCTCTTGAATTGACCCCGGCTGAGCTGCCTCAGTCTAAGCCTGAGCGTCAGGCAATTTATGAACTGATCGGTCAAAAGCTCGGTCAGAATGTCACCGAACTGACAGATTTAATCGATAACAAAGGCTTAGGCTCACTCGACGCCATCGTTTTGGCTAGAGATCTCGAACATCAAGTGGCCTTAAAGTATAAGTTAGATTTTGCCAACTATCTGGGTATTCGGATTGTAGAGACGCCGCGTCGTGACTATCTCACCTATAACTCCCTAGCCCCTATTATCGGCTACACTGGCGAGGTGACAGCCGAAGAGTTAAAAAGGAATATTGATTGGCTAGGTTTGGCCGAGGTCGGTAAGAGCGGTCTAGAGCGTTTTTACGACCAGAGTCTGCAGGGTACTAATGGCTATGAAGAGCTCGAAGTCAATCCCTCTGGTCAGATCGAGCGACAGTTAGCGACGGTCGCTCCACAACCCGGTCAACGTTTAATCCTCAATCTTGATTTAGGCTTACAACAAGCGGTCCGCGAAGCGTTAGCCAAAGGGGCGGCCAATCATCGTAAAAAGCGAGCTGCTGCCGTCATTCTTGATCCGCGCTCCGGGGCGGTCAGGGCCTTGGTAAGCCTACCAGACTATGATGCCAGTATCTTTACCGATAGCCAACTGCAAGAAGAACGCCAAGAGATTCTCACCGATTCCGATCTACCGCTCTTCAACCGAGCCATCGCCGGAGCCTATCCCCCAGGTTCGACGACTAAGCCGATCTGGGCCGCCGCCGCCCTAGCCGAGGGGACGATTCAGCCCAGCTTACGCTTAGTGACTCCGCCCAAAATCGAGCTAGGTCAGTCGGTCTTTCCTGACTGGAAAGCTCACGGTAGCGCCGATGTCCGCCAGGCGATTGCCGAATCGAACAACATCTTCTTTTACGCTATTGGTGGCGGTTACGAGCGAATCAAAGGCCTCGGACCGAATAAACTCAAAAGCTATGCCGAGAAATTTGGTTGGGGTGTTCTGACCGGCATCGATCTACCGGGCGAGGCCAAGGGACTAGTCCCTGATCCAGAGTGGAAACGGCGGGTCAAAAAAGAGCCATGGTATACCGGTGATTCTTATCATATGGCGATCGGACAGGGCGATATGCTCCTAACCCCGCTACAGATCGTTAACAGCATCGCTGCCATTGCCAATAACGGCCAGCTCTTTCAACCTCAGCTAGTCGATCGAATCGAATCAGCTACTGGTCAATTAGTGGACGAAATCGATCCACGGTTACTGAACGAATCGGTGAGTACAGGGGCGATCCTGCAGGTTATCCGCGAGGGTATGCGCCAGACCGTCACGAGTGGGACAGCTCGACCCTTGAACGAACTAGGCATCACGGTCGCCGGCAAGACTGGTACGGCCCAGTTTAATGACCCGGATAAGACTCACGCTTGGTTCACTGGCTTTGCTCCTTATGAAAACCCCGAGATCGCCATGATTGTCATGGTCGAAGGTGGCGGTGAGAGTTTCGAGGTGGCAGTGCCTATTGCTAAGGATATTCTGGCTTGGTATGATACGAACAGAAGAAAGGAGCCGGTGCTCCACCCGTAGCTAACACACCAAGTGCCCTTGTTGTGAATTATTTATATTTAGTAATTGTGAGGACAATATGCAGCAGAATGTGTTACTAACCGAAGAGGGTCTAATTAAACTCAAAAATGAACTAGCCGATCTTAAGCAACAGCGCAAGGTCGTTATTTCCCGAATTCAAGCGGCCCGTGAACTCGGCGATCTCTCTGAGAACGCTGATTATGACGATGCCCGTAATACCCAGTCGTTTGTCGAGGGTCGAATCCAAGAGATCGAGTCGATGCTTGAACATGCCAAGGTCGTCACCAAATCTCTCAAAGCCGACGGTAAGATTGCCATCGGTAGCCAGGTAACAGTGACAGTCGAAGGCGAACAAGAGATTTATGAGCTCGTTGGTGTTAACGAGAGCGATCCGGCTGCCGGCAAGATCTCGATTGACTCACCTTTAGGCAAGGCGCTAATTGGCTTGAAATCTGGCGAGAGTGTTCAAGTCGCTACGCCAGCCGGTAAGCTCGAGTATCAAATCGCCAAGGTGGCCTAACCGATACGATTCTTAGATAGGAATAACATGTCCAGACTTTGGACTACCCCCATCGTCGAACAGATCATCGCTCGGAACCCTGATAAGTCCGAATACTTAATTGCTGACTACAAAACTCCCTCCGGTCCGGCGCACATTGGTTCGGTCCGCGGACCGATGGTTCACCAGGCCGTGACACAGGCCCTGAAGGCTGCCGGTAAATCAGCCCATTTTCTATATGGTTTCGATGATTTTGACCCGATGGACGGTTTTCCGAAAGACTTACCTGATGAGTGGCGTCAGTATATGGGTCAACCACTAGTTAATATTCCCAGTCCTCAATCTGGGTTTGACTCTTTAGCCGCCGATTACGCCAGTAGCTTTCTCGAAGTCTTCGCTTACCTCGGACTAACACCCGAGATTGTCTATGGTAGCCATTGGTATCGAGAGGGTCGCTATGACCAATCGATTGAACGCGCTCTTAATCACAGTCAAACCATCCGTGAGCTCTATCTCTCTGTTTCGCACTCTGAAAAGCCGACAGATTGGTTACCGATCCATATGCTTTGCCCACACTGTGGCAAGATTGGAACGACTCAAGCGACTGATTGGGACGGCAAAGAAGTAACTTTTGTCTGTCGACCAGATTTAGTGACCTGGGCGATCGGCTGTGGTCAAATCTCGACCCGCAGTCCCTTTGGTGGTCAAGGTAAATTACCTTACAAGGTCGAAGCGGCGGCTAAGTGGTCCTTTTTAGACGAAGACTTCGAGACAGCCGGCAAGGATCATATGACCAAAGGCGGTAGCTTCGACCTAGCCGCCGCGATCGCCAAGGCTGTCTATCAGATTCAACCACCAGTCGGTAGGGCCTTTCCTTGCGAGTTTCTATTGCATCAGGGCAAAAAGATGAGTAGCTCTAAGGGGTTGGGACATACTGCCAAGCAAGCCACGCTTGATCTGCCGGCCGAGTTACTGGT
>CAYGIW010000022.1:3953-8465 GCA_964350035.1 uncultured Candidatus Saccharibacteria bacterium | reverse complement strand
GTCTTTACTAAAGACGATATTCAGTTCTTGGATATTATCGCCAAACAAACTGCCAGCGCTATCGAAAAATCCCGATTTTATCAGGATGATCAGCTCAAATCTGAGTTTGTCTCGATCGCCTCTCACGAACTTTTGACCCCAACCGCCGCCATTCAGGGCTACCTCTCAATGATTCTTGATGAAAAGATGGCGCAAGTCGACCCCAAGGCCGAGGAGTATCTCCGCAAAGTGCAAAACAGCGCCCATCGCTTGGCCGAGCTAGTCACTGACCTCCTCTCGGTCTCTCGTATAGAGGGTGGCCGCGTCGTCATTAACAAGGCTCCTCAGGCAGTCGCTCCGCTGCTCAAACAAGTCATTGACGAGATTAAGGTCAAGGCCGATATGGCGCACATCCAACTTTCAGTTGAGGCTAACTCGCTGGCTAATCTGCCCTTGATCATGACCGATCCCGATCGCTTTATTCAGATCGCCATGAACCTCATCTCCAACGCCATTAAGTACGGTCGAGCCGGCGGACAGGTTAGTATTTCGGCCGAGTCCGATACCCAAAACCAGATGGTCGTGGTTCACGTCAGTGATAACGGTATCGGGATTCCGGCTGAGCATCTCCCCCATCTGTTCGAAAAGTTTTATCGAGTTCACGACGATTCAGCCGCCGCCGAAAAAGTTGGCACTGGCTTAGGTTTATATATTACGCGTTCGATCGTCGAGCTTCAGGGCGGTCGAATCTGGGTTCGTTCCGTAGCTGGTCGCGGCAGTCAGTTTAGCTTTAGTCTGCCTTTTGCCAAGCCAGCCGAGATTCAGGCGACTGGTCCGGCTGAACGGGCCACCATCTCGACCACTTTAACCACTACACCGCCTCGTTAAAAATGTTAAGATAGATGGAGTGAGGTGAAGCGATGAGCAACGGACTAGTTCTATTAGTTGATGACGTTAGCGATCTAATCAAGATGTACAGCGAGCGACTCAAGCTAGCTGGTTACGATGTCGTGGTTGCCCGCGATGGTCAACAGGGCTACGAAGCGGCCAAGTCGGTCAAACCCGGCCTCATCCTTCTTGATATCATGATGCCCAAGGTCAACGGCCTCGATGCGCTCAAGATGATGCGCGCCGAGCCAGCGCTCGCCAAGGTCCCCATTATTATGCTGACTGCCTTAATTCAAGATACTAATCGCGAAAAGGGTCTCTTAGCCGGCGCTAACGGCTATTTAGTAAAATCTAAAGTAGTCCCACGCGACTTAGTGGCGATGGCCAAAAAATATCTCGCTACAACCACAACCGCTTAAGGACGAAACGGGTTGGCCTTGGCCTCAACAGGAACGGCCGGCAGCTCGTTTTTCGTCTCTAAATACTCTCTTAACTTTGGAATAGTCAGTTCGGACTTAATATTTTCACTCTTAGCCACTGGCGGCTTAGTAAAGATTCGTCCGGTTAACTTTAGCCCCTCGAGCTCGCCGTTACCGCTAATGACGATGGTCTGGATCTCGACCAACCGCTGACTGCGACTCAGGTCGGCGACTAAGGCCCGAAGACCGGTGTAGTCGCCGCTAATCCCCGCCTCGAATTTAATACTGTAGGCGCTTAACGGATCGGCTTTGCCGGTCTTTTGTTTGTTGCTCGCTTCAGGTTTGTCGGCTTTAGCACCGGCCTGAGGATCGGTTTTGGCCGAAGCGACTGGGCTGGGCGAGGGTTTGGCCTTGTCGAGATCGCTACTGAAGTTAAGGTTAAGAACCTGTAGATTGCGCGCTGCGGCTAAGCCTTGAAACTCGGTGACAAAGTTCTGTCGCGACTGATCGACCGGGATCAGCTGGTTGGCCTTGATATTTAAGCTCGTCAGCTCATCGGCCTTGGACTGGAGCTGACTCAAGGGGATCTTTTTCGCCTTGAGACGGGCTAGGTCGCGGTTAAGCTCGCTTTGTTTAGTCAAGTTAGCTTTATTGGCTTGCCAGGGCTTGTAGGTCAAAAAATAGCCGAATAAGAGGTTGAGGACTAAGAGGCTGAGGCAGACCTTGAGCCAGAGATTGGAGTCTAGGTTCTCTATGGGCAGGAGTGGCTCTTTCATGATTTAACCTCTTGGTTAGGGCTGGGGCTAGGGCTAGCGATGATCGGTTTGACGATGGTGAGCTCGAGGTTAAAGTTGGTTTGGCCGTTCTCGGTTTTGGTCGAGGTGATCGCCACCTGGCTAAACTCACTCCGACTTTTGAGGCTAGTCACCAGATTGCTCACCGTGGTCAGGCTATCGGCGGCGCCAGCTAGGCCTAATTTGTCGCTGGCTTTCAGCTCGATTTGATCTAAGAGGACTGGCGCCTTGACCGAGCTTTGGATCGCCGTCAGTAGCGGAGTCAGATCGAGGCGAGTTTCGAGGGAGAGCTTGAGGAGATTTTCTCGATCTAATAAGTTGGCGTAGTTTGCCTCGAGCTCTTTGAGGTTGGCCTGTTCCTGTTGGTTCTGCTCAATTTCGAGACTGGTCCGGGCTTGATTGGCCAGGCTCTGCCCTAGATTCTGACGATTAAGCCAGTAGTAGCCAAGTTGCGCCAAGCAGAGACCGATTAAAAGCCAACTACCGAGCCTGAACCAGTCCAGCTCGAGCCTTTGATCGGCAGCCGTCCGATTGGGTAAGAGATTAATGCTATTTTTCGTCATCTTGGTCTTTCTTTGGCTAGTCGGCCATGGCTAAGCCACAGGCGGTAAAGAATCGCGAGTTAATATCGTGTTGGTCAATAACGCTATAAAGGAGATTACCGCTCTTAATCTCGAGTCCGGACTGTCGCTTTAATTCGAGCAAAAAACCCGAGTTTTCAGGGACAAGCCCGCTCATTAATATCTGTTTGATATGCAACTCTTCACCCAATCGATTATGGACGTAGTCGAGCGTTTCGCTGATGCTGGCGGCAATGATTTCGGCTGCCGCCTTGGGTGTGGTTAAGAGTGTTTTTGGCGTGATTTTGATGGTCGAGGTATAAAAAACCGTCTCTAGATTGACTAAACTAATTACCGTTTCGAAGTGGTCGATCGAGAGGATAAGTTGCGGCTGTTCTTTACTTAGCCAGTGGCTAAGGGCGCGTTTTTCGGCATAGCTTCGGGTTTCTAGTCGGTTCAGCTTTAAACCTTGACTGGCTAAGCAGTCAATTAGGCTTTCAGCCAAGCTTCGATAGATCGCCACCACATGAATATGTTCCATGACAGTCGTCAGAGCGCCATCGGCCTCTTTACTTTTGGCAGTTTGGGGGTGAATATTGGCCACCTGCCAGTCGATAATCGCCTCGTCAATCGGCATCGGTAAGAAATCACTGGCCTCAAAGGGGATAGTTTCGCGAAGTTCTCTGGTTGACATCTTGGGTAGATGAATTACCTTGCTAATCGACAGCGCCTCTGGCAGGGCTAAATTGACAGCTTTTGCCTTGATTGGTCCCGGTTGAGCCTGATCGAGACAGTCTCGCAAGCTTTTACCTAGAGCCTCGGCTTTTTTGAGCTCTTTGCGTTGCCAATGATTAAAACCTAATTCGGTCTCGCTCGCCTTTTTGAGGTGGTAACGGCCAAAATAGCCACCGAGTTCGATGGCTTTGACGGTACTGTAGCCGATGTCCACTCCAATTATCCCGGATTTAGGCAAGATTCGACTCCTCAATCTTCCTTTACTATAACATTATTCTAACTGTCTTCGGAGGGTGCCGACCAAGCCGCTGGTCTCACCGCCACCACCAGTGTAATAGGTGGCGTTGGCAAAGCTACTGTCGTAGATAAAGCGACTGTTGTTGCCGGCCTGAACTCTTTTGGCCACCGTCGCCACTGACCAGGTTCCGTTGCCGAAAATCACTCCGCCATTAGGCGCATAGAGCGGCACGGTGATAATACTTGAGCCGTTACCGTTATTGATAGCGTTATCATCGGTCGATTGCGCCACCATCAATAGGCCGCCGCCTTGGCTGGTTTTATCGACAAGGAGCGAATTGCCAATGGTGATCTTGTGATCAGAGATCAGCATGGTACTCATCCTATTGAGGGCCTCGTCGATATGGAGGGTGACGCTGTTGCCGATGGTGATTTGGCCTGTGACGTAAACCGGTCCGCTAACGGTGATATCGGTATTGTTATCGATATTGAGGTTGCCCTGAATATAGTGTGGACCAATCTCGGCATTATCTGCCGGCGTCAGATCACCGTTAACGACGGTACCGGCTTGCGCCGCGGCCAGCCAGAACGCCTGGTCAAAAGTTGGTAGGGCTAGCGCTGTGACACCTGTTTGCTTCTGACCAAAGACTAGCAGTTTGGTAATCGTACCAACTGCCGAGACATTTCCGAAAGCAACACTATTATTACCAGAGGTGATATTTTGATTGCTGTAAGTATCGCCGATGATCAGGCTATTGGTTCCGAGGACGATGCCGCTGGTGCCGGCCTGGAGGGCATAAAGAAAGGGCAAGGCGACGTTGCCCTGACTGCCGCCAGTGCCGATGACTAAATGCTCTCGACGCGCCTGATTGAGAGCGTTAGCATGGAGCTCATTGAGCC
>CAYGIW010000022.1:0-3853 GCA_964350035.1 uncultured Candidatus Saccharibacteria bacterium | reverse complement strand
ACTAAATGCTCTCGACGCGCCTGATTGAGAGCGTTAGCATGGAGCTCATTGAGCCCCTGCTGATTAGCTTCGAGAGTGATCACGACCTGACTGCCGCCAAGCGTGAGAGTCTCACCGGCGTAGCTAGCGTTTTGTCGGAGCTTCTCGAGCCCGATCTCGAGTCCGCCGTGCGCGCTCCAGCGAGCCTGGGTTCGACTGACCTCTTGTTCGATTTGGCTGGTAGCGTGATTGAGCAAGCTTAAGTTGGTGACGGCGAGTACCAGTACGACCGAGGTGAGGCCGAGAAAGGTAATAAAGATAATGCCAGACCGTTTTAGCTGATGTTTCGGGAAAAACATAGTTGACTCCGGGTTAGGCTGTGGTTACTGCCGTTGATGATCCAAGTAGTCGTCAGACCTATACTGACACCGGCCGCTGTTATGTCTCCTGCGGTCAAGGCATTGCCGCTACTATCGAGGTAGGAGTAGTTAATATTCGTCACTTGGGTGGCCAAGGTAAGGGTTTTACTGGCTAAGGCGCTGCCGGCTCCCGGTGTGAGATTTAGCCCGTAGCGACCGGCAGCTTGACTGGCTAGTTGCCCCAATGAATAGCTGTCGTAACTATCAGTCACTACCTGATCGTTATTATCTTGGGCCGGCAGTCGAAAGTTGAGAGTATCGCTATCGCCGCCAGCTTCGAAACTAGTTGCTAGCTCGATTAAGTCGCAGCTTTGATTGAGCGCTACTACCAGCTCTTTCTCTTGATCGATCAAGGCCTGCTGCTGTCGACTGGCTCTGGTAATGACGCGATAACTTTGTGCCAAAGAACCGGCTAGCATCACTAACAAACCAGAAGCAACTAAGAGTTCGACGAGGCTAAAGCCACCAAGCGAGCGGCGTCTGATCTGTCTCATGGCTTTAAGCCGTTCGCACCCAAGACGGTGGTCAGGGTGATGGAGTCGGTGTTGGTCAGATTGGCCACCGGCCGCCAACTAATCGTGACTGCCAGCTGTTTCAGGTTGGTGTCGTACTGGGTAATCACCGTCTGACCCTGGGCTGAGGGCAGCTCGTTGAGTCGAGCCGCCACTGCCGCAGTTAGATTATGACTACCAGCCGCTGCCAGAGCGGCATAGCCGGCTAGGCGCAACCGTTCAAGCTCCTCGCTTGCCAGGCTATCAGCTGTCGCCCGATACTGATGACGACGGCTCAATTTTTGGGCGTAGCTAAAGCTCCCCATTCCGGTCACCAGAGCGCTCCCAATGAGAAAGATGACCAGAACTAACTCGATCAAGGCGCTACCGAGCCGTCGAGAGGCCGGCTTTTGGCTGAATAGAATCTGTCGAGTTAAAGTCAAAAAGTATTGCATTTACTGAGTACTAATCAGGTTATATATCGGTGTCATGACTGACGAGACAATGAGTCCAACGCCGAGCGCCATCACTATCATTAGGATCGGTTCAATCGCCGTCGAGAGGTTGCGAGTCTGGTTAGCCAGATCTTTTTGGTAGAAGCCGGCCACAGTCTGGAGCGAGTCCTCGACCGCTCCTCCTGTTTCACCAATAGCTGCCATCTGTCCGATCATCGGCGGGAACTCTTTTGAGCTTTGCAAAGCAGTCGAGAACGACTCGCCGGCCTCGACCCGTTTGGCGATCTTCAGCAGTTCTCCGGAGAAGACCTCGTTATTAACCGTTTCACTGCTAGTACGAATCGCCTCGATCATCGGTAGTCCGGCTTTGAGCAAAGTACTCATTATCCCCAGAAAACGCGTTAGGCTGACCTTGCGAATGAAGCTTCCAAAGACCGGCAACTTCAGGAGTAATCGGTCGCGATTAAGCCGCCAGCTTAGCGAATGGTGCAGCTGATAGCGCACGAAGATCGTCACGGCTACGAGAGTGACGAAAACATAGAGGCCGTAGGCGCGGATAAAGTTCGAGATGGCTAAGATGGCCTTGGTCGAAACTGGCAAGCTCGCCTCGGCATCCTCGAAGACGGTTAAGAGTTGAGGAATGATAAAGACGGTGATCAGGATCATCACTCCGACTAAGGCCGTCAAGACAATCGCCGGATAGATCATCGCCCCTTTGGTTTTCGAGACGATCTCGGCATCGCTCTCGAGCTGATCGGCCAGATCGGTCAGGACTTGATCGAGTTGGCCAGATTTCTCACCGACTTTGGCCACCGAGGCAAAGAGCGGCGGAAATACAGACTCGTAACGTTTGAAGCTGGCCGAGAGACTGGCTCCCCCTTCGATCTGACGGGCCATCTTGATAATTGTTTCTTTGAGTTTCGGGTTCTCGGTCTGGTCATGGATGGCTCGCAAGGCGGGCAGGATCGGTAAACCGGCTTTGATCATCACCGCTAATTGGCGGGCAAAGATGACCCGATCTTTGACTTGAATGCGATTCAACAGGCTAAAGCCACCGATACGCGAGCGGCCTTGGCTCGTCAGCTTGGTCACCAAAAGACCGCGAGTGCGCAGCTCTTTGATCGCCTCGGTCTGTGATTTGGCCTCGAGCTGGCCCCTGACGAGGCGCCCATTAGTCTTCTGTCTGGCTTGATAGTTATAGTTGGGCATGAACCTTAGTCCTTGGTGACTCGCCAGACCTCGGCGATCGAAGTCTCGCCGAGTAGGGCCTTTTTGATGCCATCTTGTTTCATCGTGATCATACCCTCTTTGACTGCCTGTTTGGCTAAGCGACTGGCCGAAACACGCTTAAGAGCCAAGGCTTTAATCTTTTCGGTGACTTGCATGACTTCGTAAATACCGATGCGACCGCGATAGCCGGTTTGGCTACATTTGGCGCAGCCCTGACCTTTGTAGAAGTTAACATCAGTTCCCAGTTTTGCGGCAAATTTCGGCATTTTTTTGAGCTCGGTCTGAATCTCGGGCAGCTCCGAGAGCTTGAGGCTGGGATCGATAACTTTGCAGTTCGTGCAGAGCTGGCGCACCAAACGCTGTGCTACCACCGCGTTGGTCGAGCTAGTAATCAAAAACGGTTCAATACCCATATCGATCAAACGCGGAATTGCCCCAGCTGCATCGTTGGTGTGTAAGGTACTGAGTACCACATGACCGGTTAAGGCTGAGTGAATGGCCATCATTGCCGTCTCACTATCACGAATCTCGCCGATAAGAATGATATCTGGGTCTTGGCGAACGATCGTGCGTAGGCCGTGAGCAAAGTCGTAGCCGATACTGGCGTTAACCTGGCTTTGGTTGATACCAGTCAAGCGATACTCCACCGGATCTTCGAGGGTGACGATGTTGACCTCGGGACTCATCAGCTGATTAAGGATTGAGTAGAGAGTGGTGGTTTTACCTGAACCAGTTGGACCGGTCACCAAGAGCATACCGTGTGCTTTGTGGCTATTGTCGCTGATGCGTTTAAGGTTGCGACCGGTTAAACCGAGAGAGTTGAAATCTTGAATGCCGCCGCTCTTATCGAGGATACGCATCACTACTTTTTCGCCGTGGATGGCCGGAAAGGTTGAGAGACGAAAATCGATCGGATTATGATCGACTACCATGCGAATACGACCGTCTTGAGGTAGGCGTGACTCATCGATTTTCAGGCTAGACATGATTTTCAGTCGAGAGATGACTGCAGCCTGGATCGCTTTGGGTAGTTCGGTAGCCGGTTTGAGGAGGCCATCGATCCTGAAGCGAACTTTGACTGCCTTTTCTTCGGGCTCGATATGGATGTCCGAGGCCTTGTCGCGAACGGCTCGCTCGAGGATATCGTTGACAATTTTAGCCGCTGGCGCCTCGGGATCTTTATTGTTCGTTAGCGACTCGTCATTTTCAGACTTGGTGGGATTTTCTTCACCACTCTCTTCGCTCTCTTCGCCAGTTATATCACCACCGAGTTCGGTCT
>CAYGIW010000021.1:0-8477 GCA_964350035.1 uncultured Candidatus Saccharibacteria bacterium | reverse complement strand
GACATATTGCCTCCCTTTAAGTTTATATTTATATCTCTACAATAGACTTGATATTAATTGCTGTAAACAAGTAGCCAGTGGTTAAATACCCTAGTCAACCTTCATGTTGAGGACTAAACTAGGACTATGCAACCGCAACGACCAGAAAGAATGTACTCAGTTGAGCCAACGCCAACCAAACCTGTACCTGAGCGAGAGCGCACCCCAACCGGTTACAGCGATCGAGTTTTTACTGGTGCATTGAGTCAACTGACTCAACCGCTCGGTCAAGAATCTGCCGATCAACGTCAGTCAGATCTCTGGCAGCGTCTCGAGCAGGCGAGGGTCAGTCGAGTCGAAACTACGCCGAGCGACTCAAGTTCTCTCCTCTTATATAGGCTAGAGGCGTTTTTACATAAAAGTATTCAGCTCTTTCAAGAGCAGCATGGCCTAGATTATGAATTCGCAAACGAGTTCCAACTTTTTTACATTAAGCACATCGAAACGCTATTGAGTAAAGGCGATTTGAGCCATGAAGCTTTTGCCTTGTGGTTACGTGATTTATCGAGCATGTCAAAAACCGGAGAGTATGGTCGGCTGATCCGTAATCCTCAGCCAGTCGATCAGTCAACCCTCAAGGATGCAGATCATTTTTATCGCGGTAATCTCGTTAGATTGGTTGAGGTCGCCAAACAGTCGTTTGATCTACGCGATGAACAGCCAGATTTTCGTCTCTTTGGTATTGACAAAGTACCGATAGTCACTGGTCGGCTCTATTTTTCGGCGAATTTAGCAGGCGAGCCACATTATTTACTCGGTGATTGGTATGGATCGCTCTATAAAACCTCTAATTTAGAGAAGGTTGCCTATAAGGCACAAAGTAATCTTTTGACTCGACGTTATGATACTCTGGTTGCTTATATTGATGATCGACCGGAACAGCGTCAAGTTGCGGCCAATTACGAACGCATCCTATCTCAGTTTGCGGAGCTGAGACACGCTAAGGCTTTGGCTCCTCAGGCTATGCCGACGGGATTAGCCTTGGCACCAGGTATCGCCTATGCTCCCGAGCCACTCGAACTCAACTATTTCCTCGGCCTGTTAGCTACTAATCCTGTGGGCCAACAGCCGAATAGTCATCAGTTTGAATCGGTCTCCTATAACGGTTTAATTGCAGCCCTGACAGAAAACGCTTTGGCGCTGGCACAGGCTAGTGCCCCAGAAGCTACACAGCTAGACCAGATCGAACCGAGAGCTAAACAGTATTTTCGAGAGTTACTGAAGGTGAGCGGTATCGACCCTGACTCGATGACCTGCTTAACTCTTGGCGGGCAATTACCAGGCTATGTTAAAAAACGTCTGCAAAAATAAATCACTCTTGTCTTGGCCATGAAAAATAGTATATTGCAAATAGTACCTTAACCTCAGCCGAATCGTTCGGTTGTAGTTTTCTGTAGAGGACAGTGCGATGAGAACGGCGACTGTTGTCATTGGCGGTGGTGGCATGATTGGCTCGGCAATCGTCGAAAAGTTGGCAGCTGATGAACGTCGAAGTGTTCAGGTTGTCGATATCGATTATGGGCAACTGTGCTTTCTGCCTCCTGCTTTGCAAAAAGCTATTCGCTTCCATCCGGCGGATATGGCTGATCCCTATCACGTCAACTGTGTGTTCAACACGATAGATATGCCAATTGGCGCAGTCGTATGTGCGGCAGGTAAAATGGTCTACCGCGCAAAAGGTGAGCCACTGAACGATCACCTGAAGAGCAATCTGGTTGCCAACTATGAGCCAGTGGCTTGCTCTCTCTCCGCTATACATGAGCTGTACGAAACAGGATCGCCTAAGCTTGCGCCGTCAGCGATTGTGATAGTGATCAGCTCTGTTGATGGAGAGTTGGTTCTTACTGACGTAGAGAACTGTGGTTACGCCAGGGCTAAGCGTGAGGTCGATGAGCTCGTTCGGAGATATGGGGCAGCGTGGCGACCCCCTGGTGCTCCATCGGTCGTATCTATCGGTTTGGGCACCACTTTCTATCTTGAGCCAACCGATCCGTCGTTGCTAAGTCGAAATAACGCTCGCTGGCAAGGCAGATTAGCCAAAGACCCAGGCTTGCCAGATCAACTAGGTCATCGACTCATCGATGGCCGTGTTATGAGCCCTGTAAAAGTCGCCCAGATGCTGTGCGAGTTGGTCTCGTCACCAACTTTAGTCAGGGGCATGCTTGGTCAAACTGTGGATCTGAGCGGTGGCCTTCGCCTCTACGGGCTCTGTCCTACTGCAGACGAGCGAAACCCTTACGCAAAGCCCACTCCCAACTAGGTGGTCGACCTCAAGACTGCCGTTACCAAGTAGCGGCAGTCTTTTCTTTTATGTCTATTTAGCGTATATCTGTCTTAGTCGGTCTGCCTCGTAAGACTCGGATGCAACAAGATACCAACCAAAACACGACTAAGAAGCCAGAAGCGTTCGATCTGGTTATCCGCTGGCATGGCTGGACCGTCATCGGTTATGCCATCGTCTGGCTGATGATTCATTTCTGGATCGCTCCAGAACTAGAACTCCCTAAAGCGATTGCGCTCTGCTTCGCGACAGTGGTCAGCAGTGTGCCGGCGCTGATCAGTCAATTCGCTTTGCGAATCTATCTCGAGCTTACCGGCTCGAGAAAACCATAATTCTCCCTAGTGTCAGTGATGCTAGGGAGAAATTGATTTTTCCTTGATATACTGAATCTATGTTCAGAAGACGGGCAATTATTGTCATTAGCGCTCTAATCGGTTTAATCGCTCTTTCGGCTTTGGCGATTGGCTGGTTCTGGTCGCCCAGTCGAGTGGCCTGTCGGCTGCCGTTACGCACCACGACGCTAGCTGGTTGGCGTTGGCAACAGCCGAGTGCCTGGCGTTGGTTGAATACCGGTTCTGAATCGATTCGTCAGGCCAAGTTAGGCTGGCGTAGCTACCCAGAGATTCAACTGCGCTCCATCGAAAGTGCCCAAGCCGAGGATCTTGTGCTGCTGGCGAGCGAAGAACGGCTCGTGACGCCGTCACACCCTGGCATTGCACTGTTAGCTACAAGCTATAACGGCTTAGCTGGCCCAACCGTTCGGTATCGTTTTTATACTAGTCTCGAACAGCCTCTTCTCGAGCTGATTGCACCGTCACGGACGCCAGGGCTGAGCTGCCTCTTAGATAATCTCCAGACTACTCTGGAGTCAAACTTATGAATCGCTGGTTGGTCATCGGTTTAATCTTTGATTTCGTGTTAGCTTTAGGCGGGGTCAGTCGGACACCCCAGGCCGCCGCCGCCGATCCGCCAGCGGTCAGCTATCGCGAGGTGACGCTCGACACTCCCGACCTCTATCGATATATCAGCTCGACTGGTCCGGTTGACCAGGCAGCGCCGCGTGTTTGGCTCTGGCAAAACGGCCACCTAATTCTCAGCTATAATCGCAGTCGCTTACCGAGCAGTGCCAATCTTGAACGAGCCGAGCTGATGCTGTACTCGAGTGATAACCTGTTAACTCAACCGCTCCCGCCGAGCGTTGCTAAGATTACGCCGTTTCGGGCTCGGCCGAGTCAGTTTAACTTGGGTCTCTATCCACTAGTTACTAATCGCTTAGTCGCCAATGAGCTCACCTGGCAGCAGGCGGCTAATCAGACACCGTTCACGCGCTTTGGGGGCGACTTTGACCGAACTTTGGGAAGTCGCTTAACTGCTAAGCAAGTCAATCCTTTTCGCTTGGCCGATCAGCCGCAGCCCAGACAGAACCTGACCACTCGTTATAAGCTCGAGATTACCGAGCAATACCGGCAGGCTCTGACTCAAAACCGTGATCTCAAGCTTTGGTTAGGCGAGGCCGCGGAGTGTGGCGCCACTAACTGTCAGCTCGACTGTAGCGCTGGCCTGACCTGTCAGAATTTCTTAACCTTGGTTAATCCACTCTTTCCGCAACTCCACTATCAGCCGGTCCTGCGCTTGCGCTATGCCGAGACCAATCGACCGTTAACCGCCTGCAAAGGTCAGAACTTAGTTGTGGTGATTGACCGATCGCTCGAGGCCAAACAGTTAAATTCAATCAAGGCCCAGCTTAAAACCTTACTCCCACAAACCTTACAGCTCGAGCCTAACTTACGGATCGGTCTGGTCAGTTATGCCAATACCGGCGAAAGTTTAGTCAGCCTCTCCAATCAACCCGAGTCGCTGGTAGCCGCGCTCGATAAACTGCGGGCCTCTCCGGGAAGTGGCAATCAGTTGGGTAGTGGCTTAGTGACTGCGCTCACCGAGCTGACCCGTCAAACTCGACCCGAGACGACGAACTATGTTTTAGCGATTGGTGACGGACTCGATAGCTACCCAGGGTGGTCGTTGGCGATTGCCGACCATCTCAAAGCCGGCCGTTTACCGGTCAACCCGATTCGCTTACCTGACCTCTTGCCTAATGCCAGTAACGAGCTCTTTGGTCTGAGCACCCCGGTTGGACTGGCCACTCTCGCCCTTAGCTCCGGTCAAGATCTACCCGGGATTATGGTCGAGGCCGCCTCGGCCATGCCAGGCTGGTCGGCTCAGTCGACCGATGCGGCCAGCCTGACAAATTTTTGGCAAAGTTGGATCAAGCAGATTAGCTGTCAAATCCCTCCCGAGCCAATCGTTAACTGTCAGTTAGCTTGGTTGCTCCCGCCGACACAAAGCTTCACCGGACAAGGCACGCAAAAGCTCAACCTGACGCTAAGATATCTGACGCCACGCGAGAGCTCGGTCCGACTGTCCGCCACTGCCAGCTCTAAACTTAACTTAAGTTGGTCTGGCAAACCTGATCCGTTAATCGTCAAGCTACCGGCGACCAGCGTATTGGCTAGCCAAACGCTGACGCTCGAGTTAACCAGTCGAGTGCCGGCCTCTGAAATAACCGCCGCCGATTTAAGGCTACAATTGAGTGCTGTTGCCCTAGGTCAGAGCTGTCAGAGTAGTGCCGAGTACGAGTTTAAACTCGACCAGTCACCCTCTTCCTCACCTTCGCCGCAGTTAAGTCCTCAACCGTCACCGGTATCGAGCCCGTCCGTCTCGCCTTCGACCTCGCCCTCAACCTCGCCGAGCCTAACGCCTCAGAACGATTACGACCTCGAACTGTTAGTCGAACCTCGCTTACGCCAGGCCAAGGCTGGTACGAATCAAGACCGACTTTGGCTGACCTTGATTAATCTGGCGCCGGGTCGCGATCTCTCCAATCAATGGCTGAATCTACGGGTGACGCTACCGGCCGAATTGCAAAAGGTGACTTTAACTAATCCACAGGCTAATCTCCGCCTGCAGACCGGCTCAACTGGCTCGACGCTACTCTGGCGACTGAGGCCCGAGAGCCTACCGGCCGGCGGTACGTTGGCTGTGGCGCTTGACTATAGCTTTGAGTTGCCGTTGATCAGTCAGGCCTTGCCTTGGTCGGCAACCGTCCGGTTAGAGAGCGACCAGCTAGCTAGTCTGGATCGTCAACAGAGTAATAACAGCTTAGCCGGCGAGTATCTTTATCAGATTTGGCAGGTCAAGCAGAGTTCGAGCTTAACAGGTGAACTGTTAGCCAGCGATCGGACAGTCTCGACATCGATCACGGTGACGAACTATAGTCCTACTGCCGCCACACTCTCGTTACTCGCCAAGCCAGAGTTAGCCGATTGCTTGGCGCTGGTACCGATTCCTAACTGTAATAACTTCGCCAGTCCCGATAGCCTCTTAACCTCACAAAGTTGGCGACAGGGCGAAGCGACACTCAAGCTTGGTCAATTCAACTCATTAACAGTAGCGGCTGGCCAGAGCGCCAACTTGACCACCGAATATCGGTTGGGTACTTTGAACTTCGATTCCGAACGTTACCTCTGTCAGCGATTAGAGACCGATCAACTGAGCCTGCCGCCGATTAGCTCGCTCTGTTGGCTACTGACTCCAGTCGGTTACGATCTGGCCATGAGTAAGCTCTTTGCTTCTGGCGGAACTTCAGCCCAAGTTGCCGCCGGTGAGTCGATCGATTATCAGGTAACTACGACTAATCTTGGCCAAAAGGCGAGTCCGAACTATCAATTGATCGATCAACTTATCGATAGCCAAGGTCAACCGTTGAACGATCTACGCTGGCAGAGCGTTGGCGAGAATCAGCCCGCCACCACCAGTTGGCAGGCCGAGCGAGCCAGTTTAGCTCCTCAGGCCAAGCGACAGGAGTTAGTCCGTCTGATCGTCCCATGTGATTACAAATTACCAACGCTAAGTGATGGTCGCAATCTCCGTAATCGGGTTGGTTTAACGGGACTGGTTCAAGATCTGCAGCCCGAAAATAATCTGGCCGAACAGGCCGGACTGACCATTATCGGTGGTCAATCCAACTTACAGGCAACTATAGAATTAGATACGCCGCAGCTCGAGCCGAACCAAAATCTCAAGCTGCTCTTGAAGCTCTCTAATCAAGACCAACTTTTGCGACCGGTTACGGCCGGCTTACACCAAATTACGATCGCCCTCACGCTCGAGGCAGGACTGGAGCTCGGTCCGTTGGCAAACCAAAACTTGACTATCAGCGGGCAGACTTTAACTCTAACCTTGCCAGAACTACCGGCTAAGGGCGAACAGCTGATCGCAATTCCTGTTAAGGTTAAGGCCGAGGCGAGCGATATTCGCGCCACCTTATCAGCTGAAACGCCCCGAATTACCTCGACCCTAGTCGGTTGTGGCCAGGCCAAGGCCAGCCTCTTTCGATCGGTGGTCAGTCAAGTGGCACACTTAGGCCTGACCAAGACCTTGCCGAGTTTGAGCGAGGCGGATAGTCAGATCGAGGCCGTGATTACGCTGTCTAACCCCCAATCTCAGGCCCGGGTAGCTCAGAACATCTTTGAGCTGACAGACCCAATTGATAGCAAATACTTTGAATTGATTAGCTCTAGCTGCGAACGTTTGAGCTTTACCACCGCTGGCGAGGGAGCGGTTATAGATAGTAACTGTGAAGCTGCCGGTCTAGCCTCGAGCCAAAAGCTCGGTCAACGCTTCCAGGCCTCTCTCAAGACAATTCCCGCTAACACCGCGTTACGCTTTCGTTTACTACTTCAGGTCAAGGCTCTCAAAGAGCCAGTCTGTCCGGTGGCCGCCGCCAACCGAGCCTCTCTGAGCGATCTGACGCTCCGACTCGAAGCGGTAGCGGTGACCGATATCTATAGCGGTTCGTGCCTAAAGGGCAATATTCACACTCAAGTCGAGAGCGCTAATTCGGCCGGTCTCTTGATTAACAATAATCAAACTATTCTAGATCAGAACTCAATTCTTTCCTCGACCGGTCAGATTGATTGTCAGGCCGCGCTCGGTTGTGACCGCCTGATTCTTCGACGTGATCGCTACGATCTGACCCAATCGACTGGCTTAAGTTACACCCGAGTTCTCGAGCGCTTTCAGTCCGAGTTAGCTCGCCTGATTACCGGTGCGCCACGGTTAACCGGTTCGACTCTGACCCGCCGGCTGGCCTTGACCCAAGACGGTTTATCAACTGACTGTCAAAAACAGGATCGTCCCGAAGGACAGATTTGGCAACACTCAGGCGACTTGACATTAGATACGACGAGCGATCTGACTATTTACTGTCGCGGTACCTTAATTATTATCGGCGGCGACCTCAAAATTACCGGTAACGGTCAGCTGCGTTACGCCGATGCGTTGGCCAGCCTTGGTGTGATGCTCTTGCCAGATAGCGCCGGTCGAGGCGGTAACCTGATCGTCGATGATAGTGTCGCCGGTTTAGTGGGGAGTTATTTCCTCCCGGGACAGAACCAAGCTCGGCAAGAATATTCGACCAGTGGTCGACTCGAGCTCCGGGGACCAGGCGCTAGTCGCTTAGTTGCCAAAGCTGTCTTTGTCGCTCGCCAGATTACGCTCTTGCGTCAGAGCTTCGCCCTGATCAACGACGGCCGTTCGGCTCGACCAGATTTAGCGCCACCAGGCTTCGCCTATGGCCTCAGCCTTGGCTTAGTTGATGATCGTCAATAATTAAGCCATAATAGAATTAACACTAAGGAGGGGAGTGAACTCAGTTTCGACACCAGTCGCCGGTTTTCACCCACCAGGCTCTAATCGGAGTTGGTTTTTCTTGCTCGGTCTGAACGCCTTGCTCTTGCTCTGCGTCGCCTGGTTCGCCTGGCGTCAGGTAGCGGCCAGCTCCGAGATCGGCTCACTCAACAAAGAACAGAGTAGCGCCGAACAGAAATTATCCGGCAGTCTAGCCAGGCAGATTCAGCAATATAACTCTAACTACCTAGCCCTGGCCGCCAGCCAAACCGCCTTACCGCTCGACCAGCTCTTAACCGATTTACAGGCAAATTTACCTCAAACTATTCAACTCGAAAGTATTAGTCTCGATCCCGAGCGTCGCTTACGCTTAGCCGGTACCGCCAGTTCGTTGACCGAGCTAGCGGCGCTAGTCAAGCGCTTCGAGGCTAACTCAAAACAATATTCTGGGGTTCAGCTCGAGTCAGCC
>CAYGIW010000020.1:1739-9013 GCA_964350035.1 uncultured Candidatus Saccharibacteria bacterium | reverse complement strand
TGGCTGGACCTCGCCTAATCTGACTGGCTCATCGTACGATCACACGCCGACGGTTGGCGACCTGGATAACGATGGCTCGCCTGAGTTGGTGATCTTTACCGGAACCTACCTCAACGCCTACAAGTTAGACGGCACCCAGTTAACCGGTTGGCCCAAACAAGTCTTGGGAAGCTTCGGCTCTGAGTTTAATGTGAGCCGACCGACTTTAGTCGACCTCAATAACGATGGAAATCTCGAGATCGCCTATAGCTATGTTGATAACTTTAGCTCACCGCGGGCGACTGTTGTCTTGCGAGACAATCTAGGTAACCTACTGCCTGGTTGGCCGGCCACCCTCAATCAATCTGGCGTCACCAGCCTCGCCACCATGACACCGGTCAGTGCAGGCGATATTAACGGCGATGGACAAAAAGAGCTCTTCGTCATGGCAGATAACAACTCAGCTACGGCAGGACAGATGTTTGCCGATGTTTACGGTTTCAACTACAACGGCTCGATTCTAGCCAGTTGGCCGCGCAGAGTAGGGGATATGTCGCTCGATACCAGTGGCAACGGCCCGCGACAGACCTTGACACTCGCCGATCTTGATAACGACGGAGCTGACGAGCTGATTGCCGCTGCCGATAAGCTAACTATCCACGATGCGGCTGGCGTTCGCTTTAGCGAAACCGGTAGCGACTTGAGCACCACCTCACCAGCGATTACCGATATCGATGGCGATGGACAGTTAGAGATCGTGTCGAGCGGCCGCTACACCGTTAGGATTTATGACAAAAATGGGGTAATCAAATGGGAGAAGGCGCTTGCCGCTAACCGACAACCGACAGCCTTTCCAACGCTCGTCACCGACCTCAATAACGATGGTCAGACCGAGATCGTCCTGACGACACAAAGATATAGCACCACGACCCCGCCCAATAACAGCGATATCGACACTTGGATCTGGCAGATTCCTAATACAACTGGCAAGACTCAACAGAGTTGGCCAATGTATATGGCGAACGCCGCTAAAACTGGTCGCCTCAATCGCAATCTCGATTTGCTGCGACCCAAGATTAGCCTGACCAGCCCGACGGCCAATCAAGAGGTCAGCGGTCAGATTAATGTGACCACCAATGCTTGGGACAGTTATGCTGTGGCCAAGGTTGAGTTCTTCCTCGATGGCACTTCGATTGTCGAGGTTCTGGCCGAGCCATTTAGTCTTAATCTGGACACCACAACGATTAGCAACGGCAGCCATCAGCTGTCGGCCAAGGCCACTGACACCAGCGGCAACTGGCAACAAAGCGCGCCTATTGACTTTACCGTCAATAACGATTTAATCGCCCCAACGGTGAGTATCCTGACGCCAACAAACGGCCAAACGGTGAGCGGTGCTGTCGTGATCGAAGCCCAGGCCAGTGATAATGTCGGGGTTACTCGAGTCGAGTTCTATGTTGATGGAGTCTTACTGGCAACTGATAGTAACGCCCCATATAGCGCCGATTGGCTGACTAGTGGGTTAGTCCAAGGTCAGAGTTACACTTTGACGGCCAAGGCCTTTGACGCGAAAGGCAACCAAGGAGACTCAACTCCGGTCAGTGTAACCATTGCTGATACAACCGGCCCACAGGTCAGCTTAACGGCCCCACTAGCCGGCTCTACGGTTAACGGTCAGGTTACGATTGCCGCCAACGCGACTGATAATCTGGGACTCAACCGTGTTGAGTTTTACGTTGACAACACCCTTCTTGCAACCGACACCACCAGTGCTTACGGTGCGACTTGGAACACGACTGGCTTAGCCCATAACACGACGCACCTCCTCAAAGCCAAGGCCTTTGACAGTGCCGGCAACCAGACAACCTCGACTGAAATTAGCGTTACGGTCACCGACATCACCCTACCAAGCCTGAGCATTACCAACCCGGTCAATAACGCCATAGTGAGCCGTGGGAGTACGGTTACTATTCGCGCCAACAGTAGCGATGCCTCGGGGATAACCAAGGTTGAGTTTCGAGTCAATAACTCGCTCCTCTGTACCGATACAGTTCCGAACGGTCAAAGTTATGACTGTAACTGGCGAGTGCCAACTAAGAGGAATACACTCTACACCATTCAGGCTAGATCCTACGATACGGCTGGTAATATCACCAATCAATCGATACAGGTTAGAAGTAATTAGCTAGGTTATTAAATAAGTAAGGCCCGGAGTTATCCGGGCCTTGTTCGTCGAAAGCCCTTCAGGGCTTCTCCTCTTCGCCGAAGATCAGGACTTGCGATGCACCTTCCCAGCCGCCACCAGTGCAGTACTGGTCAGGTCGCTTCTGGCGTCTGCGTCGATACCATTGATCGCTTGAGGGTTTGATCTCGCCTTCCAGCTTGATGAGTGTCGTTTCCGCAACTCTTTGCCCCTCAAAGAGTTCAACAACCGCTCTTAACAGCTCTTCCCCTTCCACAGTAACCTCATTCTAACGTACAAGTTGTTTGCAATATACTAAAGCTGAAATGAGGTGTCAAGCATTTGGACCGAGTCTAGCTCCCCCAGAAGTAGTTACGCCATTGGGCGGGATTACTCAAGACTGGTGACTTAGCGGCGGCCTCAGCCTCGAGCTGGCGGCGCAGATGGTCGGGTAAGTCTTCGGGTTGCACCGGCACCGACACCACCTTTTCGCCAGGTTGACTATAGCCCAACTGTTCGCGAGCCTTGAGCTCTTTGAAAGTGGCTGTTTTGTAATATTCAATTAGATAGCGGTAATAACTCGCCTGTTGTTTGAGTGAGGCGAGCTCGGCCTCGAGAGCTAAGATCTCGAGATTGGTGGCGTAGTTTCGGCGGACCGACAGCCCGACGGCCCAAATCATATAGGCTGAAACCACGATCACGATTAGCTGTTCCCCCAGAGTAGGCAATAACGGCTGCCAACGCTTAAAGCTCTGCTTAATTTTCTCTAGCCAATTCTTGAATCTCATAGACTCATTATAAACCAAATCGGCCGCCCCTGTTAGGTGAGCGGCCGATCAGCAAAAAGCTTAAAAGTCTTATTTACCAGCGTTGATCGTTTTTCGGCTCGCTAGGAAGCTTGCCTAGAGCAAACCAGACGACGCCACCGAGGACAATCAAGCTAATCAAGGCAATCAAACCGGTCTTTAACTGGCTAGACTGATTGATCGTCTCTGGATCGTCGAGGTTCTCGGGGCTCATGGTTGGCGATGGCTCTACCGAAGGCGACGGAGTGGCCGTAGGCGATGGCGACGACTCTACCTTGGCTGTCGCGGTCGGCGTTGGCGAGGCTTCGACATTGGCAATAGCATCGCTAGTCGTATCGGCGACAACTGCAGCCACGGTCGACTTGGTAGTCGCCACCGGTACAGCCTGTGTTACCTGCTGGCTCGCCGGCGAGAGGCTCAAAACCGAGAAGCTAGTCAACTGATCGATACTATTGACCGAGGCGACCTCGAAACGGTAGGTGGCCTTGGCATCGGCTGACGAGAGTCGATACTCTAAACCAGTCTGAAAGATAGGGCCAAAGAGCGTCTGGCCGTCGCTATAGCGAATAGCATAGCGCGAGGCACCGCTAACAGCGGTAAAGCTCAAGACGATATCGTTACCAACTCGTTCGAGCCGGAGATTAGCCGGGGAATCTAGAGTGGTTGGCTTGATCGAGACAACCAGCGTCTGGACATTAGAAACATTGCCAGCTCGATCACGAACCACTACGACGATTAGTTGCGGCTGGCTACTCTTGGCCAGATTACGCCAGGTGGTTTGACTAATCGGCTCGAAACCCTCGGAATCGAGAGTGCCATCGGTGGCAACGCGCATCTCGACGACGCCGCTACTAGCCGCGCCCAAGGGGTCGTTATAGCTTAAACCGATCTCGGCTTTTGGCTCGATAACTGGATTAACTAGGCGCAAGGGATCAAGGATTGGCGCCAATGAATCGACAGTGATCACTAGCTGCTTTTCGACAATATTCGGCGCAAAATCAGCGGCTCTAAAGAGGAAGGTATGGGTACCCTGGGCTAAACCGCTGGCCTGATAGCTCACTAAACCTTGCGCATCGGGGACTAGGTTGCGCACCAATTGACCATCGAGAAAGAGCTCAACAGTCTTGACCCCAGCTGGGTCAACGACTCTGGCCTCGATCAAAGGGTCGGTGGTCGCCACATAGCTACCACTTTGAATTCGAGTTAAGGTAATCATCGCCGGTAAGTTATCAACCGCAGTTGTGGCGAGAGATTCAGCACTAAAATTAGAGTAAGCGCTACCGACCGACTCAATCTGATAAATGTAGCTTTGACCGGTTGTGGCCTGAGTATCCACAAAGGTATTAGCCGTACTGGCTAAGGTCGCATAGGCCGTTGAGCCATATGAGCCGGCCGCTAAACGACGCCAAACTCGATACTGAGTTAAGCCGCTCAGCGAAGCGGGTGGAGTAAAGTTCAGAATCAGCTGATTACCCTGGTCGTTAGCAAAATCGACAACCGCTAAACCAGTTACAGCTGCTGGTGCCTGGGGTAATTCGCCGGCGCTGGCTGAGGTTTGTGGCTCGGCGGCCGTACGGAGTTGCCAGTCGGCGCGGTTATCGTTGGAATCAAGAGCGTTACCTAAAGAGCTAGCGTTAGCGCCAGGTAAACGTTCGAGACTCCCGCTAGCTGTCAGGCTAGGGGCGGCGTTTCCCTCGACTAAAGTGGCGGTACCGTAACCGACCAGGTCGATCAAGGTGCTCGAGCTCAAACTCGATACAGGGGTTGTCGAATTGACCAGAGCCAAAGTACCATCGCCTAATCCGATAATACCGGAATAGGTTTGGTCAGAGGCCTGCAAGCTGCCGTTCGGTCGCAAGAGAAAGTAACCATAAGCAGGGATGCTATTGGTTGAGTCGAAATTAAAGATCGTCGTTAACGGTAGCCCGCTACCAGCAGACTGGTACTGCAAGGAATAGCCAGCCAACGATTGGCGGCTAGCCGTTGGGTTGTAGAGCTCAACGAACTGCTCGGTGGCCGAGGTCAGTTGAATCTCGCTAATAACCAGATGGTTAGCCGGAGCGGCTGCTAAGCTCGTCTGGGGCATCGCCAAAGTTAAAATAGCCGCCACGAGAACCAAGAGCTGTCGGTAACCATAGATAGAGACCAAAGGAACTGATTGTTTGTCTGTCGGCATGGCCTGCCTCCTCTAGAAGTGGATAATCAGGTATATTCTGCCTTTCCCTAAACCAGAGCCTAAGGGGCATAAATATATACTTATTCTAGAAGTAAATATCAGGAGGTCAAACTGTGGAAAAAGTCGGTATGGTCGGTGCGACAGGGATCGAACCTGTGACCGGACGGATATAAGCCGTCTGCTCTAACCACTGAGCTACGCACCGGACTTAGCCCGAATATACTCGATTTTGCGACAAATTAACAGTCTTGAGCCAGAAAATGCTAAGATTAAACCATGTCTAAGCCTTTCAGTATCGCCTTAATCGTCTTTTTGGTTCTGGCCAATCTCGTTGTTTGGGGCTGGTTAGGCACCGAGCGAGCCTTTGCCGAACGCGTTGCACCGGCCGTTTGGCTCGAGCAACAGGCAATTGGCGGACTCAGCCGAGCCGAGCTAGAGACCGAGCTTGATCTTTTAACTCAATCGCTTGATCAGACCCTAACCTTAACGGTCGGAGATCAAACCGCGACTGCCAAACCGAGCGAGCTCGGCATCGCCCTCGATCGTGAGCTAATTATCGCCGAGGCTCTAGCCGCCAAACGCCAACAGGGCAAGTTAGCCAAACTGATCTGGCACGAAGTGCCGCAAACCACTCGTCTCAACCTACATCTCGATACTGACCGGGAGCGCTTCGATAGCTGGTTAATCAATAGCTTCAGTGGCCTCTTAGTTACTCCGGTTAACGCCAAGCTCGCCCTCAATGCCGAGCAAAAACTCGAGTTTCAACCCGGGACAATCGGTAAAACGCTCGAGGCCGAGCGACTTCTCGAACAGATCAAGACCACTATTCGACCGGGACAACCGGTCACCATCATTGCTAGCGTCAGCACTATTAACCCCAGCCTCTCCTCGCCGAGTCAGGTCGAGCGGTTGAAAACACGGCTACAAAGTTTATTGGATAATGGCCTCAGCCTTCAGCTAGGCGAACAGACTAAAAACCTGACCAAGGCTGAACTCTTTGGGCTATTCAGTTTAATCGAGGCCGATAACGAGCTCCGGGCCGAGCTCGATAGTGCCAAGTTGGACAAGATTCTCAACGAGATCAATCAAAAGATCGCCGTCAAAGCGGTAGCCGAAGAGAAAAATGCCTTGACTGGCGAGATTATTCAGGCTGGCAGCCCTGGCCTCGAACTCGAAGTGGCGAAATCTCGACAGCTCTTGACTGACTATCTTAGTCCGATCGTTAACCTCGACCAAGAGCCGAAGTTGAAAAATAGCTTGGCCTTAGCCAGTCAGGTAACCACCGCGAGTAGCAAGAGCGTTTCGCCAGAGTTCCTCCTTGGTCGAACGCCGGGGCGTTATATCGAAATCGATCTCTCGGTGCAACGGATGCATTTGATGGAGGGCGACCAGTATCATCGCACCTTTATCATCTCGACCGGTAAATGGGATACGCCGACACCGATTGGCGAGTTTCAGATTTATAATCATCACCCTAACCCCTACTCCAAGCGCTACGGTTTATATATGCCGAACTGGATGGCGATTACACCAGATGGTGGTTACGGCTTACACCAGCTCCCCTATTGGCCCGATGGTCGGGTCGAAGGCACCAGTCATCTTGGTCGAGCGGTCAGCCACGGCTGTGTGAGGCTCGGTCCAGGCGACTCAAAATATGTCTACGATTGGGCCGCTAACGGCACTAAAGTTTTCATTCACCAATAAAAGTAAACACCCTTAATAGAAAATACCCGATTTGACTCGGGTATTTTCTGAATGGTTCGGCTAGAAGTTTAAACTTCGATGATAACCGGAATAACCATTGGTTGGCGCTCGGTATGCTCATAGAGATACTCGGCCAACTCCTCGCGGAGGGACTTACGAATGTAATCGTAGTTCATCGGATAGCGCGAGTTGTGGTTAGTAAACATCCGACGGACCTCTTGTCGGGCCTTGTAGATCAGATCTTCGGCGGATCGCATATAAACGAAACCGCGCGAGATGATATCAGGGCTCGAGACTAGGTTGCCGTTCTGTTTATCAACGGTCAGGATAATCACAAAGATGCCGTCTTTGGCCATCGCCTGGCGATCTCGTAAGACGATATTGCCAACATCACCAATTCCCAGACCATCGACCAAGACTTGGCCGG
>CAYGIW010000020.1:0-1639 GCA_964350035.1 uncultured Candidatus Saccharibacteria bacterium | reverse complement strand
AAGACGATATTGCCAACATCACCAATTCCCAGACCATCGACCAAGACTTGGCCGGCTTGGACTCTTTCCGGTGAGACGCGACCGACACCGTCGGCATCGAACTCAATTACGCCGCCATTTTCTAGGATAAAGATCTTGCCGGGGTCGACGCCTAGGCGTTGGGCCATTCGGCCGTGCTTGACCAGATGACGAAACTCACCGTGGATTGGCAAGAAGTATTCTGGCTTCATCATCGCCATGATCATCTTCAGCTCTTCTTCGTTAGCATGACCCGAGACGTGAATGTCAACGGCCTTACCATAGATAACATGAGCGCCCTGTTTGTAGAGGTTATTGACGACATCGAATACCGAGGCTTCGTTACCGGGAATAATCGAGGCCGAGATAACAACCGTATCGCCACGCTTAACTTGGATGTGGCGATGTTCGCCCGAAGCGATGCGCGATAGGGCCGAAAACTCCTCACCCTGCGAACCGGTAGTCAAGAAAGTAATCTGATGATCGGGCAGACGCGAGGCAGTGCGTAAATCTACCAACAGACCTTGCGGTGCCTTTAAGAAGCCAAGACGCATCGACTCATCGATATATTTTTCGAGGCTGCGGCCAGAGATGGCCAGCTTGCGACCGTACTTAACGGTTGCGTCAATCGCCTGTTGAATGCGGTTGATCATCGAGGCAAAGGTGGTAAAGACGACTCGACCCTTGGCATTTTTAAAGATTGAATCAAAAGTTTCCGACAGGACCGATTCGCTCATCTGGTAACCAGGGAGTTCGATGTTAGTCGACTCCGAGAGCAGAAGCTTGACGCCCTCACGCGAAAGCTCGGCGACTCTGACAAAGTCAAAAGGCTCACCAGAGATTGGCGTATGGTCGATCTTCCAGTCGGTAAAGTGGGCAAACAGACCCTGTGGGGTACGGATAGCAAAGGCTAAGGCATCAGGAATCGAGTGAGTAACACGGACTGGCTCGATCTCGAAATCGCCTAAGCGAATTCGCTCACCGGCCTGAATAATATGAATTGGTGCATCGATACCGTGTTCGGTTAGCTTGATTTTGATCAGGCCAGCAGTGAGCCCCGAAGCGTAGATCGGGCATTTCATTTTAGGCCAGATATAAGGAATACCACCGATGTGATCTTCGTGTCCGTGAGTAATAACTAAGCCACGGAGCTTGCCAACATGCTCCTGAACATAGGTAATGTCAGGAATGACGAGGTCAACACCAGGCATCGATTCGTCTGGAAAGGTCATACCAGCATCGACCACAATCAGGTCGTTATCGGTTTCGTAGGCCATGATATTTTTACCGATCTCACCTAAACCACCTAACGGAATCAGGCGGAGTTTACCGGTTTTAGCTTCGGTATGTAATTTCGCTGGCTGAGGAGTGGTGGCGGGAGTCTGCTGAGTCGTATCCTCCATCGCCTGCATCGTCATGGCAAAGTGCGCCTCTTCGGCTGGCTGATTATCGAAATCGCGGCGCATCGGCATGCGACGACGACGGTCGTTCTTGCGACTATCGCCATTAGTTTGCGTTGGAGCAAAGGTAGGACTAGCCGTTGATCGAGCGCTGTTGTCGCTAGCTGTCGCAGTTGCAGCACCGCTAGTAGCGGCGCTAGGAGATGTCGTTCGGCGTGGTC
>CAYGIW010000019.1:8344-9099 GCA_964350035.1 uncultured Candidatus Saccharibacteria bacterium | reverse complement strand
ATACTTAAAGTTAGATCGTTCAGACCGAGTAGCTCTTCAGGAGGCATTTACTGTCTCGAGCCCAGAAGCGCAGATCGAGATCTTGAAAGTTTTCGAATATCGAGCCAAGAACGAACCAAGCTTAGAAGATATTGATGCACTAATAGCGATATGTGCCGACATTGAATCACTTGCAAATCCGATACGACAGGTTTTAGGTGAGATGGTTCCAAAAATCGTTGCTGCCTGCGCTAGGACTGATAGAGAAATCAATGGTTTAGATAAGATCGCGACGATGCTAGGTATTTCCGAGACTCATTGCCAAGCTACGGTAAATTTTATGCGAGGCTTAAGAGCGGTTGATTATCCTGCATTTGAGTATAGGTTTAGTGAGCTAAGCAAAGACGATCTTAATGCTTATATTGCTCTAGGAAATACTGAAGGGATGCTAGATTTCATCACGCGGCTATTAAGCCATCGTTATTATTTTGACATCAAAGATTGTCGCATGTTGCTAAGTATTATAGTTGATCAAGAGCGGATAATATCTGAACTAGATTTAATCCATTCTACAATAGCGCCTGAATTTATATATAGTCTCAGCTTGCGGCCCGAAGGAGAGGCTACTAGCCCGCTATGGTCCTGGGTTCATAGTGGGAAAGCGATAGATATTTTTATGAAGCTTGCCGACAGGCAAAGTAGTCAAGATCCGCTTCCCAACGAAGTTTTAAATCGAATCATTGATAGAAATCTTATAATCCAGGAAGCAAGTAAAC
>CAYGIW010000019.1:0-8334 GCA_964350035.1 uncultured Candidatus Saccharibacteria bacterium | reverse complement strand
ATATGTTGTAGGAAGAGGAAGAAGATCAGATGAGAAAACGATACGACTGGTTCAATCAGCCAATTTATTTCTTCATCAATATCTACACGAGGTGTTCACACCGGAGGGAAGGTTAGCCCCACACAGAAATTTCTATGGCGAACGTAATGTAGTGCGGGTTCTTTTGGGTAATCCTCACCTCTACCCAGCTACTGAGGTGATGATGCGTCATGCCTTCTTGTCAGGATCACCACTAGAGGCTTTTCAGGATATATTTATCGATGAAGACATTCTTCGCTTTGCCGTCAGAAGTCCGGATTCGGTGGAGAGCGAAATGGATCTTGTCGTCCAAGTTATTAATTCATTCGGCGAGGAACGACAAAAATCCTTACCACTGATAAAAGATCTATTATACGCCGTAGAAAATACAGGACTGAATCGCGAGCTAGCCGTTGCTTTTTCTAGCCAATGTCCACAATTAGTGAAATACCCTTCACTGAAAGCATTTGTACTAAAACATGCTACTATACTTCTTCGCAACGTAAGTGATTTACGATTCTTCAATCAAATAGTCGGGCGTTACGGTGGAGGAGCCGAACCGATAATTAAGGGATACCATGAGTGTATTGCCGAAGGCATTATCACTAATGTCGATCAGGGTATCGTGCTAGAGTTTCTTGAGAGTTTTCGAGTAGTTGGGCCAAATATAATGAGCGGCTACAAAAAAGCAAAACAAAATAAACAAGAGCGATTATATCTTGCTGAGCTGAACGTACTCGCCAGCAAAATGACTGGTGCCGGAGTTGTCAGCGACACTGAAAGAAGTAAGCCATACTATAGTGAATTACTACAGCATGTGTATCAAAACAATTCTGGTAACTGGGCAAGTTTAGAAAGTAATGCAAGCTGCGTTGATCATACTGATCACCTTGAGCAATTTGCTATTCGCCCAAAATACGCTGTTGACTTGTTTTCAGCAGTTACGATTCGATTAAAGATAGATCAAGATATTGAGTCAATTAAGTCCATCATCACGGGCCTCGATCGAACTATTCTGCCTTACAGAGAAAAAGTAAGCCCCGATATTCTTACTGAGTTGAACGAACAAGCGGAAAAATCACTTCAAGCGATTGAGGGGAGCCCTGTTCTTGAAGGAGTAGATGTTGGCGCTATATCCAAACTAGAAGATAGACTGCTGGTTTTAGTCGCAGAGCACTTACTTAGTGGTGATAGGGTTCCCGAGGACACACTCAAGGAACTGTTAATTGCTTATAGCTTTCACAACCTAGGTGACCCACAAGCTTACTTTATAGATAGAGAAAGTCGATTAGATCGAGCAAATAACCGAGAGTATGCGAAACTTTGTGAGCTCCATAATTTTTACCAAGATCAGGCGAAGGAAGGACTTCGTAAAATTATCGAAGAGGGCTGGCAAAACGGTGGATTGGTCAAATTGATGCCTAGATACTTTGCCAATATTCAGCGCCGATTCTTGCAAGAAGAGAGGGATCAGATCTTAGCGCGTATGCAAGCCGATAGGCTTGGGCTTTCAGAAGGTTTTATCAAGCAAGTCAGGAGAGTTCTCGTAAAGGGTAAGAGGAAAGAATACTCAGACGATCAGATTAGAAGGATTATTTATCGTTACGAGTCGTTTACTCAAGGACTTGAAGATCTGAAGTCTCAGTCCTCTAAGCCTCGTACCCAGGCATTTTACGGTCAATTGAGAAGCCAACGTGAGAAGACCCGGCAATTAGTAGCCGAGATTCACGGAGCTACGCCTGCCCTGAATGAATTTCGACTAGAAGAAGTAGATATTAATGCCATCAAAACAGCGGAAATAGATGTCGATATCGCAGAGCAGAATTTTGACGAAGAGCGTTTTTCGGCGTTTCTAGCAGAACGGTGTTCAGTTATATTCCAAGCTGAAGTTAATGTTATAGAAACTGCAACGAATAAATTCGAATCAACAAGTGGTAGTAAGAGAGAGGTTGTGTCAGCTTATATTGCTAAAAGTAAAGAAAGTGCTCACGCTCGAATGGTCGGTGGTGTATGCGTTTCAGGAGATAATCCGCTGAAGAATGCCGAGAGAAATATGTGGGATATGCCCAATTACTTTCAATTAATTCTTCAAGATTCAGACAATTATCGCTGTCAGGGGCTTATCCTACTTCATTACTTCACCGACGAACAAGGCAAGAGAGTACTAGCTGCCTCCCTTAACCCGTCAAGTACCTATCTCTATTCCGTTGATGAGGCGGCTTTATTCAACGGTTTACTGAGATGTATGGAGGAATTTGCTCGTGACAATAATTTCGATATGATTTTAACTTCTCGGAACCATTCAATCAGAACTAACAGAACTGGCGGGTTATTTGAAAAAACGCTTAATGAACGGATCGCTCAAGTTGATGAAGGTTATACTTTTTCTGAACCGAAGCCATTTTCTTATAGCCCTCAATATAACCTTCAGGAAATGGACGTTATATGGAAGAAGTAGTTGGAATCAATAAAGCAAATTCATCATTGTAGTGCTCTTGGTGTAAGATTTCGCGATGTTGATTAGGTTGATAGTTATTGACTTTACATTGACAAGCGACGGGATAAGACTATGTTGGTAACAGAAGGAGAATATATTATGGGATGGATTGTTACTATTTTAGTTGGTGCGCTGGTAGGTTGGTTAGCCAGCAAGATCATGCATACAGATGCACAGCAGGGCGCATTGGGGAATATTATTATCGGGATTGTTGGCTCGCTATTAGGCATCTGGGTTTTTGGTGGAGTGTTGCAGATCGGTAGCGCCGTCAATGCTGGAGAGTTCAGTATTATGGGCGTTATCTGGGGAGTCCTTGGGTCAGTGCTACTTATAGCTATCTTGAAGGCGCTCAAAGTTCTGAAGTAATCGCTGATTTAACATATCGCTCAAATTAAAACCGGACGATACAACTCGTGTACCGTCCGGTTTTGAGTAGTGGGTTGACTCGTTCAGCTAGGTAGCGTCGCCAGATGGCTCACGCCCGTTGACGGCACATTCCGACACGAATCGAATGGCCGCCAGTCCTCTTTCAAGATCGTAGCCCACCGCGAAGCGATAAGGACGTGGATCGTTCTGATCCTCCGTGGGCATTATTGCGCGACTATCACAGACTCGCCATGCTTCCCAGCGATATTCTTTATCCATGAAGCACGCGATAATCTCTTGACCTGACGCAACTCCAATGATAGCGTCGAGATCTCTGGCCTCTAGTTGTTGGACGGCCACTGCAAGGCCTTGATCCTCTACTTTTACATGGTTGATGCGATGCAATCGCAGCATCTCAAGCGATAATTTCGCTCCATAGTTTAGTACGCCTAACGTGTAGTGTTCCAACATGATCTTCGGTTTTCTCCGGCCGAGGGCGACTAGCTGTCGCCAGTTATATTCAGAAAGATTTCTGACTATAACAAATAATTATTCCATAGAGAGAAAAATTCGTCAATGAATTGAGACAATATCAGCATGAGTCTATGTTATAATTATGGCATGAAAAAGAGATGGTTAATCATTCTATGCGTCTCTTTAGGCCTAGTCATCGGCTCGCATTGGGTTTTTGGTGAAAAGGACAAACAGGTTACCGACGAGCTTCCGGTTATCACTGTCAATTTTGTTGATCCAACGAAAATTGCCGCCATCAGTAAATTTCGAAGCTGCCAAGGCCACATCGTTGTCCCACAAGACGGTCTCGAGCCGCGTAGCAATATGAAGCACTATTTTTATCTCAGACAGGACTTTACTCAAGCACGCCGATTAGTCGAGCTCTATGCACCTTTCGACGGTTATGTCAGCGATATCTATCAGGGTGACGCTGATTTTAGTGACCGTAATCCCGCCTCGCGCGATGTCACCATCAGCAAGAAAAAGGGCTTGACCTCGCGCTCGGCGTGGGGCTTTACCTTTTTGCACATTGAACCTGCAACCGGTCTCAAAAAAGGCCAAAAAGTCAAAGCCGGCGACCTGCTCGGTTATGTCTCGTTAGAACTGATCCCGCCCTACTACGCTTTCGATGTCACCTACGCTAAATTAGGGATGGGAAGCAAGCGAGTCGATAATTGGAGTAGCCCGTACAAGGCACTCGATTCGGCTTTTAATCATATGTCTGCAACCGTTCTGGCTGAATATGCCCCACTTGGTGGACAGCAGTCATCCGATTTCGTCATCGATAAGACCACGCGTCTAGCTGAGCCTTGTCAATACGGCTCAGATGGCCGCAGTTTCGACCGACAGAAGAACAAGAATTGGGACAATGACTGGATTGGCAATATCCAGGACGCAATATAATTATGTTATATTTTAGAAAAACTTTTGCGGCGATGAGCCAATCGACGCGGCGCACTCTTCTTTTCTCAAGCCTCGGCTTGATCAGTTTGGGCGTTGCGGTATTTGGCTGGATGCAATATCGCCAGTATCAAGGTATTATTGCCGTCCAATCTGCCGAGAGGCAGCGAAAGCAGACCTGCCTGAGTTTGACTCAAGAGTATATCTCGATCAAGGAGCTGATCGCCAAGGTTAAAACCGATAGTCCCGAACTAGATCTCAAGGCCGACGAGACAGCTCTGGGCGAGCTCAAACAGCTGACCAAGAGTTGCGACCTCGATCGGGGCAATGCTAGCGCGCAAACCTTACGCGATTCGGTCAATCAAAAAATCGACGAATCGAAGAAGCGAGGCACGGTCAAGGGTACAGTCACCGAGGGCAAGACTCCGCTACAGGCCGAGGTTCAGTTCGTGAGTGCCGCCAAAATCATCACCAAAGTTCAGTCCGACAAAGATGGTGCATTTAGCCAAGAGCTTAAACCAGGCTCCTATACCGCCAAGGTAGCTCTGGTCGGCTACGCTGATTTTAGCCAAGAGGTGAGCGTAACTCACGAGCAAACCACCACCGTCGCCATCTCTTTAACCAAGGCCGTAGTGACTACTCCAGCCAAGGCCACCGCAACGCCAACCCCGAGCGCCAAGGCGACCTCTACCCCGACACCAACGGCGGCGGCTGTCGAAGCTGTCAACGACGAAAACTATTCCAAAGGCTCGATCGAGACCGAGCGCGGTAGCTACACTGTCCACCTCCTCAAATTTGACACGGCCACGACCGAGATGCGTGTCGATACGGCCGCCGATGGTGACTGTGCCGATAACTGCCCGGTCAAGAGTTTAGCCTCTTATGTCAGCGGTAATGGCGCTGTCGCGGGCATCCACGGTACCTACTTCTGTCCTACGAGCTATAAAGACTGTAGCGGCAAAACCAACAGCTTCTATTTTAAAGTTTATAACGGCCGCCTCAATAAACAGATTAACTGGACAAACGGTCTCGGTGATTTTCTGCCGTTCTTAATGATCGATCAAGCGGGACAGGGCAAGTACTTCAGTAGCTGGAGCGATGCTAGCGCTCTCTCGATGAAGACCGGTATTAGCTCACGACCCAATCTCATCGCCAACGGTCAGGTTGTGCTCAAAGATAGTGATTTAGATAGCGACAAAGAGCGTTACACCAAAGGCTCGCGCGGCTTTATTGGCCTCAAGGGTCAAACCATCTACGCCGCTGTGGTTCTCTCTGCAACGGTGACTGATTCGGCTTATGTAGCCAAGGCACTCGGTCTCGATTCGGCCCTTAACCTCGATGGCGGCGGCTCAACCGCTCTCTATTACGGTGGAGCATACAAGGTTGGACCCGGCCGCGAATTACCGAATGCGGTTGTCTTTATTAAGAAATAATTGATCATAATGCGACTATTTGATCAGATAAAAAATACCCGCTGGCTCAAACTATTAGCCATGGCCGGTACTATTTTTATTGGTATATTAGGTGTAATGGCCGCTGATCACGTTAGTCAAAAAGGGCTACAATCAACGCGTCAGCAGGCCCTGGTTAGGACTTCTGTCGGTCCGGATTCGAGCCTTCTGCCGATTGCCACACCGACTTCTACTGCCCCGTTAATCATTGCGGCTTCTTCTACTAAGCCCCAAGCTAAAACCCGCCCAAAGGCCACCGTAGCGGCCAATTTGTCTACTTCGTCTCCGACGCCTTCGCCGACGCCTTCGCCAACACCTTCGCCAACACCTTCTCCAACACCTTCTCCAACACCTTCGCCATCATCCTCTACTCAGTCGTGCCAGAATAATGCTAACCCAGTCTTTACTCACCAATTGATCGAACCGGTCTTAGTAACTGACATCACGACGCCGCCCAATATTGCCAAACCGAGCGAAGACCTAAAAACTCATAGCTATGTCGATACCGCAGCGCCAGGCGTCCCGTTGTATGCGCCGATTGCGATGGAGCTAATCGGCGGCGCACATTATGTCGGCGGCCCTTATCTTTTAGATTTTCGGGTGAGTTGTGAAGTAACATTGCGCTTATCTCATGTAACTGCTCCCATTGATAAGATCAAGAACGCTTTTACTGCCGAACCTAAGAACAATAGCTTCACTGATGAAGTCAGGCCGTCTATCGCCATACAGGCCGGTGAATTGATTGCATACAGCGGCGGACCGCCATTTGTTCCCAACAGCGGTCTGGATTTCGGCGTTTACAACACAGCTCAACCGAATCGTTACGCCGGTTCTCGTACGAGCGCTATCTATACCACTGCAGTCTGTCCATTTGACTACTTCCCTCAAGCGATTCGAGCCGCGTATCAAGTCAAGTTTGATACTGATCGTAACGAGAACATGGTTGCGGACGGCCAATCGTTCTGTCGTTAGGTTTATTCTTCTGAGAACTTTACCAACTACTCCTGAAGGACTATACTCTTAAGTATTATGTCACAATCAGGCTCAACGCAATCATCGTCAAAAAGCCAGTGGCGCTGGTGGAATGTCCTGCTGGTTAATTGTGGACTGATTGTTTGGAAGATATGTCAAGGCGATCGAACTCTTCGTCTTGACTATCCCTTGAATAATCAAAGCATCGTTGTCGATGTTGGCGGTTATCTTGGCGATTGGTCTCAGGCGATCCACGATCGTTATCGCTCCAAGATCTATATCTTTGAGCCGGTGCCAGAATTCGTAGAAAAGCTGCGTCACCGGTTTGCCAATCATAAATCGATCCAAATCTTTGCCTACGGTTTAGCCGGTCAGGCTGAGCGTGTCAAAATCAATCTGACCGCCGATGCCACAAGTGTTTATGATGCGACTCAGTCGAATGAGGGGATTGTCGAGATTGCTTTACAGTCGGCTAGTCAAACCTTTCGCTCGCTTGGCCTCAACTCCATCGATCTGCTTAAGCTCAATATCGAAGGCGGCGAGTATGCCCTGATTGCCGATCTGATTAAAAGCGGCTATATTCGACAGGTGAATAATCTTCAAGTTCAGTTTCATCATTTTGTGCCCGAGGCTCGACAACTCCGTCAGTCGTTGCGCCAAAAGTTGCAACAAACCCATCGCTTAACCTACTCTTTTCCGTTTATTTGGGAGAATTGGCAACGCCTCCCTCTAACCGTGAGCGCGGTCAAAACGGTCAAATTTAATCAGCTTGGCGCGACTCAGCGACCAGCTAACGAGGGCCGTCCGAGTGAGGCCTAAGCTTTTAGTGACCGGCGGTCAGGGCGTTCTGGCTGGCTATGTTCGTCGATTGATGACTAAATATCAGGTTATTGCGCCCGATAAACTCGAACTAGATATCACTGACGCTAACGCCATAACAAAACTATTCAATCAAGAGAAGCCGGCGGTCATTATTCACGCGGCGGCTCTGACCGATGTCGATTATTGCCAAGAGCATCCAGAGATTGCCGATCAGGTTAATGCTCAAGCGAGCGGCCAATTGGCTCTCGAGGCTGCCAAGATCGGCGCTAAGTTTGTTTATATCAGTACTGCCGCCGTCTTTAACGGTCAGTCTGAATTTGCCGTCGAGACCGACCAAACCGACCCGATTAACCATTATGGTCGATCCAAACTGGCTGGCGAGCGACTGGTACAAAAGGCCAGCCCGAACGCCTTAATAGTTCGTTCAGCTTGGCTGATCGGTGGCGGCCGTGACCAACGCAAATTTGTCGCTAATATCTTGCGTTTAGCCGAAACCCAGACTGAACTCGCCGTCGTCAACGACAAGATCGGCTCTCTTACTTATGCACGAGATTTAGTCGAGTTTATCGACCGGGCCTTAACTGCCGAACTTGACGGTATCTATCATTTCGCTAGTGCCGGCGAGTGTTCGCGCTATGATATCGCCGAGTATCTTGTAAAAACTATGGAGCTTCAAACTAAGCTCATGCCAGTCGGTTCTGAGTTTTTTACTCAAAGCTTTGCTGCTCCTCGACCAGATCGAGAGGTGCTGCGCTCGATCAAGCATGATTTCAAAACTGATTGGCAAGCGACGCT
>CAYGIW010000018.1:0-9141 GCA_964350035.1 uncultured Candidatus Saccharibacteria bacterium | reverse complement strand
AACTACGCATTAAACTTGGCTTAGATACTAATAAACCCGATTTACATCTGGGGCACGCCGTCGTACTGACTAAACTCCGCCGGCTGCAAGAGCTCGGTCATCTGGCAGTAATTATCTTAGGCGATTACACGGCGACTTTGGGTGACCCGAGCGATAAACAACAGGCTCGAACCTTGATCGACCCTCAAGAGACCAAGGCTAACGCCGAGTTAGTCAAGGTGCAGATTCTCAAATTGCTCGACCCCAATCTGACCGAGTTTCATTACAACAGTCAGTGGTTGGCCGCTCTTGATTTACGTCAGATCACCGAGATTGTTTCCAAGGTTTCTGTTAATCATTTATTAGGTCACCAGACCTTTGCCGATCGCTTAGCCAGCCAGCAGCCTCTGCTCGTTCATGAGCTACTTTACCCGATTCTGCAGGGTTATGACTCGGTTCAGGTCAAGGCCGATCTCGAGCTTGGCGGTATCGACCAAAAGTTTAACTGTCTAATGGGGCGCCTGATGCAACGGGCTTTCGAGCAGCCGACCCAAGATATTTTACTCGTACCCTATTTAGCCGGTACTGATGGACAGACCAAGATGAGTAAATCGCTCGGCAATACTATCAACCTCACCGATTCGGCCGAGGAGATGTTTGGCAAAACGATGTCGATTCCCGATAGTCAGATTTTGGGCTATTTCGAACTAGCTACCTTAGTCCCCGAATCTGCCATCGATCGCTGGCGATCCGAACTAGTCTCGCCCTCATTTAATCCAAAAGAGGCGAAATTAGCCTTGGCTCAAGCGATTACCTCCCTTTATCATGGTTTGGAGTCCGCAGAACAGGCCGAAGCTGCCTTTGTTGATCGGTTTCAAAAAAAGCTGCTGCCAGCCGATTTGCCGCACTTAGCGATTGCCGGCCATTATCCAACCGTCATTCTGGCGCTGATGGCCAGCGAGCAGCTCGAGTCAAATGCCGCCGCCCGTCGCCTGATCGAACAGGGCGGTGCGCGACTAGACGACACCACGCTCGATCAGCCCTTGTCGCCAATCGAACTTAAAGCTGGCCAAATCCTCACCCTCGGCAAGCGACGCGCCTATCAAATTACCAGAAAAGACAGATAACGATGCAACAGAGCTGGCTACTTAACTTTAATCTTCTTTGGCAAGACTATCTTCAGACAGAGCTCGGTCTGACGCCAATTGAGCTTGGCGATGAGCCAGAGCTGGCTTGGCAGTGGGGAGCGCGTGGCAGAGGCGATCTCGTCAACTCGGCTCCTTTAAAACTAGGTCAGCGCCTGGAGCAGACCCCTTATGATTTAGCTACGCGTTTAGCCGCCGGCTTTCAGTCGCTCGATCCAGTCGGATTGACGGTTAAGATCGAGGTAGCTAGACCGGGTTTTTTGAACCTCTATTTTAGTCAGTCGAGCTGGGCGCTGTTAGACCAGGCAACCAACAAAACAACTAGCAAGACAACCGAGACCGAGGCGCAACACTGGCTGATCGAGTTTGGTCAACCGAACACCCACAAGGTGCCACATATTGGCCACTTATTCAGCTATATCTTTGGCGAGGCCTTGGCCAAGCTGGTCGAAGCCAGTGGCGACCGAGTGACGCGACTCAACTATCAGGGCGATATCGGTCCTCATGTAGCCAAGTGTCTTTATGCGATTGGCCAACAGCCGTTTGAGCCTAATGGGCTGACAGGGCAGGAGTTGGCGCTGGCTCGAGTCAATTATTTACAGCGCTGTTATCAGGCTGGCGCTCTCGCCTATGCCGACGATCCGATTGCCAAGACGGCGATCGATCAGATTAATCAAGCGCTCTATCGAGGCGATCAAGAGTGGCACGAGCTTTGGTTGAGGACGAGGCAGTGGAGCCTCGATTATTACCAAGAGTTCGAGGCTGAAATCGGAATTAAATACACCAAGAGCTATCTTGAAAGTCAGCTCTTTGCCGAGGGCCAGGCGATTGCCGAGGCGGCGACCGAGTTTCAGAATAACCAACCAGCTATTTTGATTCGCGATCAGGGTGCGGTCATCTTTCGCCCCAACCCCGAGTTACCGACCGAGGCCAAACTCCATACCCGAGTTTTCGTCAGTTCGGCCGACACTCCTACCTACGAGGCCAAAGAGCTGGGACTCTTTCAGGCTAAGCTCCAAGATTTTGAGTTTGATTACTCATTGACGACCACCGCTAACGAACAGAACGGTTATTTTCAGGTGGTTAACTATGTGGCCAGTCGGATTTGGCCAATTCGTTTGGCCGGCAAAGTCGAACATTTAGGCTATGGACTGATGAACTTAACCAGCGGCAAGATGTCGAGCCGAACTGGTCAGATGGTGACCGCCTTTGATTTAGTCGCCCAGACCAAACAGGCAGTACGCCAGTATTTGGCGGCTAATCGAGATTATTCACCTGAGCAGATCGAAGAGATCTGTCAGGCGGTGGCTTGGGGCGCAATTAAGTACTCGTTTCTCAAGCAAACAGCGACCAAAAATATGAGCTTTGATTTAGCCAGTAGTATTAGTTTCGAGGGCGATTCCGGTCCGTATCTTCAATATACTTATGCCCGTACTCAGACCTTGTTGGCCAAGTCGGGGAATCAAAATTTGGATTTATCTTCAACAGCGTCAAGCGCTGTTCTAGAATACACCGAAACCGAGCAGCAGCTGATCTTGACCTTGTTAGCTTGGCCCGATGTCTTGGCCGAGGCCAAGGCGATGCGCTCGTTGCACCAAATTGCGACTTGGCTCTATCGCTTGGCCAGTCAGTTCTCGAAATTTTACGAGGCGACTCCGGTCAATCGCGAAGCGAACGCCGCATTGCGACAGCGCCGCTTACAGTTGGTGCAAGCGGTGGCGTTCGGACTCCGAGACGGCCTCACCCTGTTGGGTATCGAGTGTCTCGATCAGATTTAATTCTGCACTAAGGTGAGCTCGTAAAGCTCTTGATCAAAAGTTAGATAAACTTTGTGACTTTTGAGTCTCGCCGTTAGGGTACTCAGACGACCAGATAGTCGGGACGGCAAGAGATATTGATGAATAAAGCGACCGGTCGCGTCGAACTCGAGCAGACGCGGCGGAATATCGGCCTGACCATCGACATAGATGAGGAGGGTTTGACTGTTCTCTTCGGCGATGATGCGTTTGGCCGGCGTGAGCTCGTCGAGTCCAGTCGGCACTCCAGTTAGTTTAAAGGCAGTCTTTTTGCCACGGCTATACTGTAACAGCTCGCCGTTCTTTTGCAGGATATAGATCGAGCCATCGATAGCTAAATCAACCGGCTCTTGCCAGGTGGTGACCTCTTTGAGATAGCGGTTAATGGCGAACGGACTGGCCGTGGTGAGGTCAAGTCGCCAGAGTTCGCTCTGAGCTGCGTCGAGAGTATAGATATTTTGGTTATAGCTAGCTATGGCCAAGCTGGTGGGCAGGGCGCCTTGGGTCAAGATTGGAGTTAGCTCTTGTTTCTCGAGATCGAATTTAGCCAAGCGGTCTTGATAGTCGGCCAAAATGACGGTTTGGCTATCGAGTTGATGGGCAATGCGCCAACTGCTATCTGATTGATTAGCTAATTTTTCGCTCTCGCCGCCGGTTAAGCGGATCCGTTTAAACTCGCCTTGCGCTGTGGTGAAGTAGAAAAAGCCCTCGTGAATGATCGCCGCTTCGGCTTTTTGGTCGAGCATGAGGAGCGGTTGATCGAGATCGATCCAGCTCGCCTGGCCCAGTCGCTCAAACTGGCGTCTGGCCTCGCCTAACAAAGTTGTGGCCTCGTTACGCAGCTTGGGATTATCTTTGGCTTGATTGGCATGAACGATGACTGTTAACAGCTTAAGCCGCGCCGATTGCAGTTCACCGGCGTTTTCGGCTGTCTGGAAAGCCTTGAACTCATTTTGCAGTTGAGTTTGACTCAGTTTTTGCCCTGGTGTTGAGCTCTGAACCAAGGCGCGTTTAGATTGGATCGAGTAGCCAATCGCACTGAGAATTAGGAGCGAGGCGATAAGGTACCATGTTCGCGGTGCCCGTCGGTAGAGACGCCAAAGTTGCCTGAGTAAATTAAAGTATAAGTTCCGCGATACTCGCCAAAGCTGACCGAGCGGCCCGCGTTTTTGACGATCGAGGTATGATCTAATCGGGATATGCGGCTCAGCTGGCGTAGCGGTCGATTGGCTAGTTTTAGGGAGTATCTGAGTCACGCTCTGACCAACCTGTTTCACCGTCTGACTAGCTACCGGCAAAATCTTTTCTTCTACAAAACGGCTACCGTGTTGGCTGAACTGACTGAGTTTCGGCGCAATGAGCTTGGTCAAAAAGCGCCCGCCTTCGAGGAGCGGTTGCCAAAAGAGCTGCCAATAGTAGGTGACGAGCGAGAAGCCGCTATCGATCGGTTGATCAAGATAGATGGTGTCGCGTTGTTGGATCAGCGGTCGGTTTTCGAGTGCTGTTTTACTCTCGAACTCGATGACGATGGCCGCTAAATTGCGTTTTTTTAAGGACTTTGCCCGTCTGGCAATCGATTTGGCGGTTTGATCCAACGGTTCGGCCAGTAAGCGGTTGAGCTCATCGGTCTGAAAGAGCGCGAACAGAGCCGGCGAACCGAGCAAGACCCGATCGTTGGCCGTAATTTCGCCACTCATTAAGTTAGCAAAGAGCTTTTGGTTGGCGTTGGGTTTGACCAGTGTATCGGCAGCCTCGTCAGGAGCGTAACCGGTATCGTTAATCGGTGAGAGCTCGTTATGGCGCCAAAAATAGGCCTCGGCCCGACCGAGACTAGCCAGATGAAAATCGTCATTAATGCTGAGAGCGACTAACGCCTCGAGAGTCATCTGTTGGCGAGGATTATCTTTACGAATCTGTTCGATCAGCTGATTGGCCTTGGCGAGGGCGCGTTCGAAGTTAGTCAGAGGCTCGCCGGCCTCTTGCTTAAAAAAGTCGCGGGTAATGATATTGATCAGGGAGTTGCCAAACGATTGGGCGGTGGTCCACGGCGCATTAATCTGTAACACAAAATAGAGGGTGCCGCGGTTGGCCTGGCCTCGCTCTTGACTGGTTTGAACTTTGGCTGTCAAAAACAGCTCTGGTACACGCCCAGAATTAGTTACTCGAATATGATTGGCGATCAACGCCAAGGTAGACCCTCCAATCTTTAGTTTAGTTTAACATAAGAACTGACTACCTTGACATATGGCTCGCTGTATGCTAAGCTTCATATCAGTTCGTTGCTCCTCAAATGAAAGCTAAGGGTAAATAAAAGAAGAGATGTCAACCAGACCACCTGTGCTTAGCTGGCGAGTAGTTCGCAACCTCAAGAGGGCAAAGCGCCTCTTGTTCTGGATCGTAGTCATAGCGTCTGTAACGACAGTCGCTACAGGCGTAGCGTTGGTTTACGAAGATTATGCTGACGCACAGTGCAACACTAGCACTGACGTTCTCGTGCTGGGTCATGCCGCCATGCTGATGCTTTTTGCTTCCTTACTGAAGATGAGCAACTCGTCGAGTAATCGAAACTGAGTCATCCTTGGCTGGATGCGTTGTTCGAAAGCGCCGCCCCTAAGGGGTGGCGCTTTTCAATATACCGCAGGATAAGTTAGACGTTTAGAACGCTCTTATTTAATAAGCCTCTTAATTTTATATTCTTGATCATTGCGGAAAAAAAGAAAATCGCGGGACTTGACTTTATTGTATTGATATAGTATAGTAATTACGCTTCAGTAAGGAGCCAACGGGGTAGCAACAATGAGAAGTAGGCTTTCGCTTATGGAATTAGTGAGTCTAGTGGCTCACTTCCAAAGAGTTGGAGTAACGTCTGACCACATCAAGAGCCTGACCAGCGAGGCAAATCGATTGGTCAGGACGGACAAGTTACCAATACCGGTAACAAGTGTCTTGTCAGGCAAACGGTCGTCGTTACCAAGACCGTCAAGGGAGCCGTCAACAGATCAAGCTACCTATGTAGCTTATCGATGGCCGAGCCGGAAATGGTGGGGTGAACTCTACGCCTGGCTCTGCGATGTTGAGTTCAAGAGCGATCCGCCTGCAATGTATTAGTGTCGCCCCGCAATTGATGAGGCCGTGCCGAGCATGGCCTCATTTTGATTAGATTGATTGGCAATAGAAGATCTAGGTGATGCTTGCGAACAGCATCGGGGTCTCGAATATTCTTCTCTAAATAGCTTGGGTGAGGACGTCATCTTGACTAATGGAGCGATATACGCTATAGTACGCCTAGTCTCAGGAGACCATGGAGGTTATGGTGAGGATCCTACGACCGTTCAGCGATCATTATATCGCACGTGCTACAGCGTTGAAGCGAATTACAGTTCTTCTGTTCGTCGCTATGATCATCTGCCTTATCGGGGCAGCCTACAACCTGGCGATGTTTAGCCAGGAGCTAAGATGATATGGACTGAGGACGAGGCGGCTTTTGCATCAATTGAAGATGCGCCCAGGACTAGCATATCGCTAGTCGGCCTCATCTGTGCCGGTTTCACCGCGCTACTGATCCTTGTAGGCGTGGTGGGCTTGGTACAGTCGTTTATCACGATGTGATGACGACAGCTTCGACCATCTCTCGACTCCCGCCCACCCGAGCGGGAGTTTTTTTTATGTAATTACGTGCCTCACACTTGACTTTTACTACATTTATAGCTAGAATGCTTTGAGCAGACGCTCGGTCTGTCAGGTCAACGTGAAGGCGGATAACATGAAGCGAAAGTTTGAATGGTTGACGGATGGGACGTCGAGAACGGTTATCACACTCCTCGAAGCTGATTTTCGTAAGACGGAGCCTAGATACCTCTGGGATCTGTTTGAAAGCAATGGTTCCGTTAAGGACTCAAGAGTCTGGATCCTTGCACTAGGTGCTGAAGAGCCGATCCACGTAACTTTTGAGCAACTTCTGACTGTCTATCCGTCTGTCAGCACTATTGCTGATGAACTTCAGCGGATACTGGAAGAGGGTGATCCGAATTGTTACGTGAGAGTAACGCTTAATGACAGCGACATTATTCTTGCGCTGAGGCCGTACAATAATCGTCGTTGCTTTAGGTTTCACTTTTTGTCTAGCAACGAATGCAGAGTGGATAAGCCTGACGCGTTCTATGATGGCTCAGAAGAGAGCGACGCGAAATGGTCCACTGTTTTGGAGGGTACCTGGGATGAGGGGCTCAAAGCGCTCACTACAGCGCTGACCGATAAAGATCTGGAGGGTGATTGACAACCAAACTGACGAAGGTTGACATGTCGGCATGATCCTCTCCCTGGTTATGTCGCCCTGACCTTGTCGCACACTAGCACCCACCCCATCGGGGTGGGTGCTTTTAATATTTGGGCAGACTTAGTCTTGATCTTTGAGGCCTTTCTTGCTAATATGCGCCTATCGAGCAATCGGCTCGTCTAACGATCGGAGACGACCGTGTACCTTCGTAAACTCGGAGATGTGATCCTTAACAATGTTGTGGAGCTGTGCTTCTTGCTGTTAGCAACGGCTATCATTTATGTCGGGCTTTCAACGCCACGTATCCCCTCACCACCCGTGCCAGGCGTACCGATCTCGCCGGTGGTGACGACTTATCTTGAGCTCTTGGATCAGCTACCTGCAGCTGAACGAATAGTGGTGACGGGACTCATCGTCTCGAATCCAGTCAGGGTCGACGATTTGGGTCGCAGAGGCTATCTACGACAACGAATCGATCCTACCTATGAATTGGTTATCCAGGTTCAAAATCCTGGCAATGAGATCTGCCGCCAGTACGGTCTGCAGTTTTGGCCTGACAGTGTCCAGTATGAATCTGTCAGACGGTTAACGCTTGGCGCCGAGATTAAATTAGAGGTATTGAGCCTGGCTAGACCTCATCTTGACGGCCTCAAGCAAGATCGGGAGCAAGGACGGGTTAAGGCGAACGAAGTGCAGTGGGTTGATCCCGGCCAAATAGTTCGCATCGAACCCGTTTCTAGCGGACGTCGATAGATGTCGTCGGCCTTGCCCGGTTCTCAACAAGAGGCAGTATCAGTCGATACTGCCTCTTAACTTATCTTCAGCAGGTTGACAGATCGGGCTCGCATGCTTAAGATTTGTCTATCTGTCTGTATCGGTTCTGACAGGAGGGAAAGTTGAACCGTAGTCGTGTCAGGCTGCCTGGCCTTGAGCTGACTGGAGAGTCGATCATGGCCGTGGCCGTCTCTGGGATGGCCGTGATCTATCTCGGAATGTGTCTGCTGTATCGCTTAGAACGAGATCAGCGGTGGTCAAGGCCTCAGCCGGCTGCTAGTCCGCCGGTTTCGATCAGGAGCACAGCTCACTACCGGGCGTTGCTAACAGATCTTCAACAAGCCAAGGGTCCAGTCGTGGTCCAGTCGCTTAAGTTGATGGCAGCTCAGGCGCCTCAGACCATCAACGCTTGGGCGCCGCTGCCTTCACGGCCGCCGCTCGTACTGACTCTGTCGATACCGTTAACCCCGGTTTTGGCTCATCACTATGCCTTGCAGTATGATCGAAATGAAGAACCGGGTGAGTACGACAAGATTCAGTCACTGAGATTAGGCGATCGAGTCAGTTTTGATCGCATCAAGCTCGGCTCATTGCCTAACGAACCAGAGGCGACGCTACCACCAAGCAGAGTACTTTGGCTCAATACGATGATCAGGCCCTCTGCTCACACGGTTTGGCTAGAGGTAACGACCCCCTAGCCGCCGAAACACTGAACAAAACACCTGACGTCTGCGTTAGGTGTTTTCTTTATCTTGACACTTTCGCCTTACTTATGGATAATGCAGCTATCAGACGAGCAGTCTGTGTTCCTGGAGAGCTAACATGAGTTCGAATACGCCGAAGTCTTATTTCGGTTACTGGGTGATGACCCTCCTGACGGTCCTCTTCGTCTCGCTGTTCTTCTGTCCCGCGCTGCGAGTCCAGGCAAAGGGCTCACAGGATACGGCAATGTGGTCTGTCGAAGAGCTGTACCGATATATGGCAACTCGGCCAGAGCGCATCGAGTTGAAAGTCAAAATCATTGACTTCGGCCTCAAACTCAAGGCTAATGGTGATGATGTGAAGGAAGTGGAGTTGGTTCTCCAGCACGACGCAGATCAAGTTTGTGGCTTGACTGTATTTGCCTATATTCTGCATTAGTCGCCGACTGATCCAATATTAGCCCAAGTCA
>CAYGIW010000017.1:6746-9232 GCA_964350035.1 uncultured Candidatus Saccharibacteria bacterium | reverse complement strand
GTGGTAGCGTAGCTAGTGCAGCCGCGGTCGGCAGCCGTGGTCAAGAGTGAACCGCCATCGTTAGCGATGGAGATCTCGTCGACACCAAACAGGCTTTGAGTGCCACCGGGAAAGAGAGTCTCGAGACTAATAGTGCGTGAACTGCCATAGGTCCAGGCGGGTAAGCTGTCGAGCCGATCGCAGAGTTTGAGCTCAGCCTGACCGGTCTTGACGTTGGTATCGGTCAGGGAGACCGGCCAAGTAGTAAAGCCGGCATAGGTCAAGCCGGCACCGAGTGAGACGAGGCCAACGACCACTGTCAGTTTGGCCAACTTCGAGGTAGGGGATTTAAGCATTGTGTGCTCCTTTCCCCCAGAGAATAGCTAGTCTAAGATTAAAATTTCCTTAAAATCTCGCCCAAGCCATAGTGCCACTAGTTGATAGCACTAGTTGTCTCCGAGCTCACCCTCAAAACCGCGGCCCGGCATTAATTTAACCAAGATCTTAAACTTACGGACTAAGCCGTCGGCCCCTTCGATAATGTCGGTATTATTTTTTTGACTGTATTCCATTAGCTCATAGGCCAAGAGATCTTCGAGGGTGCCGATCTCCTCTTTGATATCACGAAGCTTGGCAACGACCTCTTTGTTTTCGCTAGTTTCTAAAACCGAATCGCGAAGTCGTTTCTTCTTGGCGTTGACCTCTTTGCTCTCTTTGACAACCTGTTGATAGCTACTGTCATTCGACAGAGCGTTACTAATCGCCTCGCTGGCGACGCGTTGTTCGTTTTTCAGCTCTTCGATCGAGCTAATCCTTTTCTGAATGCTGGCAATATCCATCATAAACTCCTACCGGCTAATACTAGCACTCGTGCTATAATTTAAACAATGATTTATCTTGCTTCGGATCATGCTGGTTTTCAGTTAAAGAATCAGTTGCTAAGCTGGTTAGACAGCCAGGGTCAAACGACACAAGATCTTGGCCCGGCAGAGCTCGAGGTTGGCGACGACTATCCCGATTATGCCCTGCCTCTAGCCGAAGCCGTTAGCCGTCACCATCAAGCCCTGGGCATCTTAGTTTGTCGTAACGGTCAAGGCATGGCGATTGCGGCTAACAAGGTCAAAGGAGTTCGAGCGGCAGTGGCCTGGTCGCCTTCGGTCGCTCGCTCAGCCCGTATCGATGATCATTGCAACGTTTTGACACTTCCGGCAGACTATCTGACGACGCAGAGCTGGTTGGGTCCGAACCAGAGCCAAAATACCCCTCGAGATCGAGCTCAAGAACGGTTCAGTATCGCAACACAAATCATCGAGAGTTGGTTGACTGCCGCACCGAGCCAAGATAGTCGCCACTTGGCGCGGTTGGCCAAGATAACGGCTTACGAACGAGATCACTAGGCAGAGATAAAGTACCAATAAAATAACCAAAGGACGGGGATTGAAAAAGACCTATCAGTATAAAATCTGTGTATCTGGATCGGCTGTGGCCGACGAATCAGCGGTCAAAGAAAAGGCCAAAGCGCTCGGACGGGCCATCGCCGAGAACGATGCCATTCTGTTGACTGGCGCGACCACCGGCTACCCGTATCTCTCGGCCATCGGCACTAAAGAGGCCGGCGGCATGGTGATTGGTTTTAGTCCAGGTATGGGTTATAAAGAGCACTCCAAAAAATATCGCTTACCGACCGATTATCATGATCTAATCGTTTATACGGGCTTTGGTTACTCTGGACGAAATCTTTTCTTAATTCGCTCATCGGACGCGGTGATTCATATCGCTGGTCGCATCGGGACGCTCAACGAATTTACTAGCGCTTTTGAAGATCGTAAGGTAATCGGTGTTCTCCTTGGTACTGGTGGGACTAGCGCCCTGATCGACGATATTATCGATATCGCCGAGCGTGGTCCCGGCAAGGTCGTTTACGATGACGATCCCGAGATCTTGATCGCCAAAGTCATGAAGTTACTTCGTAAAGAGGATCTATAATCGGTGTCCATTAAAGTCACATTCTATGGAGCGGCCGGAGAGGTAACCGGGTCGCATTACGTTCTCGAGAGCGCCAAGAGTCGGATTGCTATCGATTGCGGGCTATTTCAAGGCACTAAAACCGCTCACGATGATAACTATCTGCCTTTTCCTTACGATCCGAGCCAACTCCAGGCGCTTATTCTGACCCATGCGCATCTCGACCATGTTGGGCGTTTGCCCAAGTTAGTCAAAGATGGTTTTCGGGGCAAGATCTTTACCCATCCAGCCACAGCTGATTTGGCGGCTTTGATTCTCGAGGATGCTGCCAAGGTGATGATCGATCATCTCGAGACCGACGAAGAACCACTCTATCACCCAAGCGATGTCGAAGCGGTGCTCGACCTGTTTGAATTGGTAGAGTATCAAACCTCAGTCAAGATTACGGCCGATATCACGGCTAAGTTCTTTGACGCCGGACATATCTTGGGCTCGGCCTCGGTTCGGGTCGAATCGGCTGGACAGTCAGTCGTCTTCTCTGG
>CAYGIW010000017.1:0-6646 GCA_964350035.1 uncultured Candidatus Saccharibacteria bacterium | reverse complement strand
CAATCCAAGGCCATCTTAGCCGCTACCGACCCAAAGATTATTATCGCCGGTTCTGGCATGATGGAAGGTGGCCGGATTATTCACCACGCGGCCAACTATCTAGCCGAGCCACATAACTTTTTACTCTTTGTCGGCTATCAGGGTCAGGGTACGCTTGGTCGCGTGCTTTTTGACGGCAAAAAACAGGTCAAGATCAAGGGACAAACGGTTAAGGTTCGCGCTAAGCTAATGGCCATCACTGCCTATTCATCGCACGCTGATCAACCTGGATTATTGGCCTGGCTAGCGGATTTTCGGCGGCCGCCGCAGCAAATCGCGCTAGTTCACGGTGAGCCCGAGGCGGCGGCCGCGCTCGCCAAAGCTATCAAACTTACAGCCCAGATCTACCGCCCGAGCCGAGGCCAATCGATCATCGTTGGCCAAACCTAACAAATCCGGAGTAACGATTATGCAACCGACATTTTATCCCGCCTATTGGCCCGATTCGAACTATCCGCTCGAGTTTCATCGCTTGATCTTAACCGAATTAGCCGAGCTAGCCGATGTTGTCCATCTCGATTTTGTTGATCCTGATTTCGTTTCGACGAATCAAGCCGGTTCGACTGTCGCTACCGCCGATTGGCAGGCCATCCTCGATCATCCATCGATGGACGCGATCCGTCCACGATTGCTCATGCATCTGATGACCCAGAGTGTGGCCAAACAGACCAAGTTGGCAATTCTAGCCGGCATTAAGCACTTTATCCTACCGACCACCCATTGGTCAGAATTCATTGCGGCTCAGGCCGAGTGCCAAGAGCATCAGTGCTACTATATGCCGTCGCTCGAGCCAGCCGAGATGCTCTCCGACGAGCAGCAAATTGCGCTAAAAGATCAATCGTTAATGATGGGATTGAACCTCATGGGAGTTGATTCTGGCGCCACCGGGCAGGCACAGCAAACAGAGCGGTTACTCTCCAAGATCACTATTTTTCTAGCCACTCAACCTAATTGGCTAATAACAGTTGACGGCGGAGTGAGATTAGATAATGTTCAATCACTTTGGCAGGCAGGAGTAGGTTTGGTTTTTGCCTCTCAATACGGCTATTGGCCAAAGCAGGATCAGTCAAGGGACAGTCGAACTGGTATTGAACTTTATCAAAGCTTAGCTTCTGACCTCTCGGCCCTCAAGGCTCAACTCGAGCACGACCGCAGCGCCAACCAAGCCCGTTTTAAGAGCTTTACTGTCGTTCTGAGCAAAGGTTTCTGATGTTAGTTAACACCCTCAGCCTACTCCGACAGGCACGGGCCAAAGGCTATGCGATTGGCGCCTTTAACACCTCGGACCTCGAGATTAGTCAGGGTATTATCGAGGCGGCCGTCGAGCTCCGCTCCCCGGTCATCCTTCAGACTTCTGAAAAAGCTATCGAGTATGCCGGTCTCAAGACCTTGGTAGCGATGTTAACTAGCCTGGCCGAAGAGGCGCCGATTCCTGTGGCTATCCATCTCGATCACGGTCGATCTGTCGAGATCGCCCTTCAAGCGATCGAAGCTGGGTTCACTTCAGTGATGATCGATACCTCCAAAGATAGCTACGCTAAAAATGTCGAGCAGGTGCAGGCCGTCGTTAAGGTGGCACACAAACAGCAGATTGCGGTCGAGGCCGAGCTTGGTTCGATTACTGGTAAAGAGGACTATATCGAAGCACTCAAGTCCCGTCTCACCGATCCCGATCAGGCCGCCGAGTTTGTTGAGCTGACCGGTTGCGATAGCTTGGCTGTCTCGATCGGTAACGCTCATGGCAAACCCAATGCTACCGAGATTTTCGATCTCGATCGACTGCGTTTGATTGCCTCAAAAGTCAAAATCCCCCTGGTTTTACACGGCGCCTCGAGTACTCACCCGGCTCGCATCAGTGCGGCTATCCAAGCCGGCATTGCCAAGATCAATATCGATACCGATGTGCGACTGGCCTTTTCCGGCGAACTGCGAGAGTTTCTGGCCCGTCATCCCGAGGCCTATGATCCGCGTGAATATCTGGGTAGCGCCCGCGAGGCGGTCCGTAAGTTAGTGCTGCACCGGATTGACCAGTTTGGCTCGGCTAATCAAGGGGGTCATCATGCATGATTTAATTACCGTTGGCGATGCTGGAGTTGATGTCTTTTTAGCGCTAGCCGATAACGAGGCCGAGGTCAACTGTCGCCTTGATCGCCAGGATTGTCGGATTAGTCTACCCTATGCCGAAAAGATTCCCGTCGAAAAGTTAACCAAGACGATTGCCATGAACGCCTGCAACGTCGCAGTTGGCGCTGCTCGGCTGGGCTTAAAAACCGCCCTCGTTGCCTCGACAGGAGCCGATCCCGATGGTCAGATGGTTAGAGCCGGTCTCAAGCTCGCCAAGGTCGATCCTCGCTATCTTGGTCACCAAGATCAGACTAACTTTTCGGCCGTTATCAACTATCAGGGCGAAAGAACGATCTTAGTCCATCATGCCCCGCATCGTTATCATTGGCCCAAGCCTGGCAAGGCTCGCGGACTCTATCTCACCTCGATGAAGGATGGTTGGGAATCTCTCATTCCTGATTTGACTACCTATCTCGAGCGCCACCGGCCAATCTTTGGCTATAATCCTGGCACCTATCAGCTCAGGCAGGGGATCAAGGTTAGTAAAGCACTGTTGAAATTGACAACCGTTCTCTTTGTTAATCGTCAAGAGGCCGAACGCTATCTAGAGCTACCCATTAATACACCGGTCGATAAGCTCTTGACCGAACTGAAGCAGCTCGGCCCAAAGCAGGTCGTGATCACCGATGGCCCGATCGGAGCCTATTATAGCGACGACCAAGAGAGCTTATTTATCGCTACTTATCAGGTCCCCGTTGTCGAGCGGACTGGTTGCGGCGATGCCTTTGCCACTGGCTTTATGGCAGCTCGATTGTCTGGGCAGTCTACCGCCGAATCATTGCGTTGGGCGAGCTTCGAGGCGGCAGCCGTCTTGCAAGAGATCGGTCCTCAGGCCGGCTATCTTACCAAGGCTCAATTAACGGCTGTTGGTCACCATCGGCAACAGTTTCAACCGGTGGCTTTGAATCTAGCTCTTGAGCGAAGTCGCTCGCTCTCCTCTACCAAATCCGCTAAAAGAAAGGCTTAAGATGCGTTTAGCAATCAACGGTTTCGGTCGAATCGGCCGTGTGGCCACCCGAGTCCTCCTAGAAAAGGGCCAGATTAAATCCTTAATCGCTATTAACGACTTAGGCGATGCAGCCAGCTTAGCTCATCTTTTAACCTACGACTCGAACTACGGCCATATCGGTGTCGAGGTCTCTGGCGAGAACTTTACCAGCTTAGCTGACCCCGATGGTCCGAGTGGGATTTTAACCGTCGACGGACATGATATCCACGTTTTTGCTCAAAAAGATCCGGTCAAGTTGCCTTGGGCTGATCTCAAGATCGATGTGGTCATCGAGTCAACTGGTAAGTTTACCGATACGGCAGGCGCGGGGCTGCATCTGACCGCCGGCGCTAAACGAGTTGTCATCTCGGCGCCCGCTAAAGAGGCCGAGATAAAAACTTTAGTTATGGGTTTAAATCAGCTTGAGATCCGTCAAAAAGACTTAATTATCTCCAACGCCTCATGCACCACTAACTGTATCGCCCCGGTGGCCGCCATTATCGCTGAACATTTTGGGATTCGTAAAGCGATGATGACGACGATCCACAGTTATACTGCCGATCAAAATCTCCAGGACGGTCCTCACAAGGATCTCAGACGGGCCCGGGCGGCTGCGGTCAATATCGTACCAACTTCCACCGGTGCCACGGTTGCGGCGGCCGAAGTTGTTGTCGAACTCAAAGAGATCTTTGCCGGTTTAGCCATTCGTGTACCCGTTGCCGTCGGCTCACTGGCTGATTTTACCTTTGTTCTCAAAAAAAAGACGACTGTCGAGGCGGTTAATCAGGTGCTCACCAAAGCCAGTCAACACAAGAATTGGCGTGGTATTCTATCAGTTACTCAGGCACCGATAGTCAGTAGCGATATTATTGGTGATACTCATTCTGCCATTATCGATTTGAGTCTAACGGCTCTGATCGATGGCGATCTGCTCAAAGTCGTGGCTTGGTATGACAACGAATTTGGCTACTCGAATCGTCTGATCGAGGCAGCGATTCTGATTGCCGCACAGGCTAAATAGCCGGCTCTATGTTAAGATAAAGTTCAAGGAGTGGTAGCTTGCCGCATAAACCTGAAGCAGTCGATACTAGTCTCATCAAATTAGAAAAAATTGAGAAGCGCTATGGCGATCAGGTCGCCTTAGCCGATGTCAATTTAGAGTTTGCTGACGGCGAATTTATTTGTTTAGTCGGCCCTTCGGGAGCCGGAAAATCAACCCTCATTCGTCTATTGATTGCCGAAGAATCCCCGAGCCATGGCCGTATCTATGTGGCTAACCGAGACATCACCCGGCTACGCGCTAACGAATTACCATTCTATCGACGCAAGGTTGGCGTTGTTTTTCAGGATTTTAAACTCCTACCTCAAAAGAACGTATTCGAAAATGTCGCCTTTGCTCTCGAAGTTTCCGATATACCCGAATCCGAAATCCAGGAACGGGTTCCTAAGATCTTGGCCCTGGTTGGGATGGATCATAAACTCAAAAGTTTTCCGCATGAGCTTTCAGGCGGAGAGCGTCAACGAGTAGCGATCGCTCGCGCCATGGTCCATTCACCCCGAATTCTCATTGCCGATGAGCCAACCGGCAACCTTGACCCGATGACTACTGCCGATATCATCGAACTCTTGGTTCGTATCAACAAATCCGGAACCTTTGTCCTCTTGGCTACTCATAACCGCGAGGTCGTCAATAGTCTCAGACGACGGGTAATTCTAGTTCGCGGCGGACAGGTTATCAGCGATAAGCACAAGGGTGAGTATGTCTTATAACCGAGGCCCAAGAGTATGAGAAAGTTTTTTACCCATTGGCGACGGATCGCTGGCCTAGGTTCGGTTAACTTCTGGCGTAACCGTTGGTTGTCTTTGGCCGCCACTTTAATGGTGATGTTGACGATGCTAACTGTCGGTCTCTTTGTGATTGCCTCGGCCTATGTTCATTTAGCCGCCTCCGAGGTTAAAAGTCGTATCGATCTGACCGTCTACTTTCACGAGAACGCTACTGAAACTCAGATCAAAGAGCTACAACAGCTTTTAACTAGTCGCGCCGATGTCAAGACGGTCTACTATATCGATAAAACTCGCGCTTTGGCTAACTGGCAAGCTCGAGTTAGCGACGCCAAAGTCCGTAATTTAATTACCAAAGACGCTAATCCGCTGCCGCGCCACCTACAGATTACCGCCGTCGAACCCGAGAGCTACCAAGCAATTAACGATTATATAGCCGAGTCGCCTTATCAGAATAGCTTCAAAGAGATTAGTTACCAAAACACCAAGGCGGCGATCGATAAAATCATTCAGGTCACCCGTTTTGTGCGGTTGGCTGGTTTCGCAACCTCGGCCTTTTTAGTCGTTATCTCCTTAGTAGTCATCATGAATACGATTCGTTTAACGATCTTTACTCGACGCGACGAGATCGAGATTATGCGATTAGTCGGTGCTGAGGCCAGTTTCATACGTGTACCATTTACGATCGAGGCGCTCTATTTTGGCGCTCTGGGCAGCCTCATCGCTTATCTGATTATTGTCAGTTTGGTCTATTCGTTCTTGCCCCAGTTGAGTCATTATTTCAGTGGGATCGACTTACCGCTTGATTATCTCGGTCAACTGATAGCGCCGATCAGTCCACCGATCTTAGATTTGGCAACTTATAGCTTTGCCACCATTATGCTTGGGCTTTGGCCGATGTTAGTTGCCCTATTAGTGATCGGAATCGTGTATAGTGTAATTTGCTCTGGTATAGCTATTCGCAGATTTCTCAAACTTTAATCTCTATGAAACAGTTTTTTTCTAGCCGATATCTCCTCCTCTTGCCGCTCTGTTTGTTATTGCTGGGACTAACTAACCAGCGACAGATAGTGGTGGCTGCGGTTAATAGTACTGCCTTACAAGATCTCAAGGCTGTCCTAGAACAGAAAAAACAGCTGGATAATCAGATTAAAGCCAAGCAAGAAGAGGCCAAAAAAAAGGCGGCCGAGGCGGCTAAAGCCGAGAGCGAACGGCAGCGGCTGGCCAATCTAATTAAAGAGCTCGATTCCCAGATTAATCAAACGGTCAAAAGCCAAGAACGAACCGCTCAATCGATTGACGATAAACAGCGCGACATCGCTAAACAAGAGGCAGCCATCGCCGAAAAACAGGAACAGTTAGCGATCAAAAAAGTCGAAACTCTCGATACGGTCAGTCTCTATTATCAACAGCTCCAAAGTGGCAACAGCGCCCTGTTCTCATTGTTAGGCAATGAGTCGTTAACGGATTATCTCAAGGCGCAAACAGGTTCAGCTGCTTTGGTTGGTTTTCTACAACAACAGGCGGCCGAACTCGAGGACCGCCGGGTGCAATTAGTCGATCACAAGAATACTCTAGAGGAGCAACGACAGAAGTTACAGGCTCATAAAAACGAATTAATCGCCTTAGAACGAGCCTATGCTAATCAAAAAGATCAAAAAAAGGTTCTCGAAAGCGGCAAAGCCGAAGAGAAGAAGCGAGCCCTATCGG
>CAYGIW010000016.1:0-9283 GCA_964350035.1 uncultured Candidatus Saccharibacteria bacterium | reverse complement strand
GCCTAGGACGATCATCACTGGTGGCACAAAATAGCCGAGCCAACCAAAGGCAGAGCGGAGTAGGCCAGCCAAAGCCAGTCCAAAGTTACCGGCCAGATTGAGACTGGCTAACAGCAACAGTAAACCTGATAACAAGAGAATTATCGAGGCGGTTTCGCGCCAAGTTTCGGGGTTAACTTGCCAGAATAAAGCTGGTACGGTGGCTAAACTAGGCTTCTTTTTGCGTCGCGGCATGCTCTCCTTTAGTTACAGAACTATCTTAGCAAGACACCAGTAGTTGAGCAAACCCTTGACAAAATTTGCCGTATGCGCTATAGTGTTTTCATCAGTCGTTAGTTCGCACTACTGCGAACGAACAGACTGAGAGGAACCTATGTTCCGTTTGGCACGTAGCGACGGCACTTAGCCGCCTTTTATTTACAGCTACAGTAAGAGTAGCACGCGGATGTAACCTTTCATCCAGCTCACTCGTTATATAGTTCGCACGCAGCAACTGAAGCGTGCACCCGAGGCCAATCATGCCTTCGGCCAGAGCGCCGCCCTCCCTATCAATCCCGCGAAAGCGGGATTTTTCATAAGCATATCTCAAGGCTAATTGAGCATATTACTATACCATAGATATTGTCATAGCCTATTGACAAATATGAGATGATGTGTTAATATGTCGCTATGAGTTAGGGATAGACGGCACGTCAGCCTGGCACACCAAACTCCCGATGAGCCCAATAAGATACTCTAAGGGATCCAGCCTGACGATGCAATTCTAAACCCCTGAACTCAACACGATTGTCCTTCATAGGGCACATCGAATTACTTCCCCAACACGGGGACGATTAACAGCCACCTACTATATAGATTAGGTGGCTGTTTTTATTATGACCGTTTAGAATATGTCAATGACCCTTGACAAAACGCAAAGTATTTGCTATAGTATTAGCACTCGATCGAACTGTCCATAGTGGACCGGGGAATTGAGTGAGGCGATTAAAATGCTAAAAGAAACCGTGCGCTTCGATCCCAACGAAGCGGGGAACGAGGCTCTCATTGACGAAGCGATCACGGACGGCGATAAGTCGCCCACTGCGGCTAAGGTTGAGTCGAACGGGATAGTCCCGTTAGACAAGCAGGCATGGATCGGTGGCACGGCCTGCGTTTTGCTTCTCTTGGCGCTTGGCGCCGGCATCTTCTACTCCTGGGGGCTTAGCGGCATACTTGCCGTTTCGGCTGTCCCGTTCCTCTGGCGCTGGGCGCGCTGAACCTGAATAAGACCCGCTCGTCGCAGACGAGCGGGTCTTAACTTTTTATAACGCAAACTATTTGCTATACTGGGCGGTTTCTGCTATGATTAACTCATGGACAGTGAACACTTGGTGATGATATTGCCGCCATGTGCGGCAGTATCGGTCGCACTCCTTAGAAGCGGTACCGGTCAGAACACAATCATCACAGTCGCGATGATCGTCGGAGCGTTCACCTTGGCGTTATGCGGCGCCTGGCTGCTCCGAAAAGACCGCTAACCCCGGATACAACTCTCCCTACCGACGGTCGTCAGTAGGGAGTTTTATTTTAATTTAATCGCCTTCTGGCCTAAGGCCAACTAAAACCTCTTCACGACGCGGATCAAAAGTGCGCTTGGCGGCTTGCGGCAAGCTCTCTACTAAGATTCTCTGCTCCGAGATTACGGTCAAGGGAATTTCGGTGATATAGCCGGTTAGTAAAAAATGTGGCTTGGCGCTCAAATGAGCTAAAGTAGTCGAAAAACGACCTTGACGATCGGTCGTAACGCTCTGCTCAAGATTTTGACAGTCGCTCGCCTGTGGACATTCGGAGGGCAAAAGCTTGACCTGCTGTCGCACAATTGGCAGATTGGTCTTGGTGTCGACCAGTCTTAATACGACTAATAGATCACTAGCCGTTTCGGTAGACTGAGGCGTGGATTTTGGAGCGGCTAAGGTTAGCGAGCTGGCCTCGAGACCTTGGCGTAAGCGAAAACCATAAAACATCGCCCCAAGAATTACCAAGATAAAGCCGGCTAGGCTCAATCGATACATTGCCTTTTCTTGTCGCTTTAAACTACTCATCTTGTCTAGTTTAACATGGCCGGGCGCCGAGGGTAACGCTTGAGGCTCAACAGGTTTGACGTTGATTCAAGTTGTGCTAAGATAAGCGCATGATCAAGATCGGAGCTCATCTTAGCGGCGCTAGCCGACCGACCGAACTCTTTGCCAAAGCCGAGGCTATGGGTATTGATGGCGTTCAGACCTTTGCCTCGCCGCCTTCGAATTGGGCACCACCCAAAATAAGCCCGGAGTCACAAGCGATTTGGCTGGCCCAAACTCAAGCCCTTCAACTATCTCCAAATTTTTTTCATGCTATCTATCTCTTAAATTTTGGTAGCGACAATCCAGACCTCTTAGAAAAGTCGATTCAGGCTCAGATTGCGGCCCTAACTCTCGCTCCACTTATGGGCGTGGCAGGAACGATCTTTCACACCGGCTCTCACAAAGGGCGGGGTTTTGAGGCCGTCAAAGATCAAGCAATCGCCGCCTTTGAACGGATTCTATCCGAGACACCGAGCGACAGCTGGCTGGTCATTGAAAATAATGCCGGCCAAGGCAACCTCATCGGTCGAGATAACCAAGAGCTCTCAATCTTAATTAATGGAGTTAAGCCCGAGCTGAGGCCTCGGCTCAAGGTCTGTATCGATACCTGTCACGCCTTTGCTAATGGTACCGATTGGCGCGACCTAAGTCAGGCCAAGGCTTTTTGGCAAGAGTTTGACCAATTAGTCGGTCTCGATCGGCTGGTCGCCATTCATGCCAACGACTCAAAATTTGAGTGCGGCATGAACAAAGACCGTCACGAAAATATCGGGCTGGGCTTAATTGGCGATGCCGGATGGCGCAACTTGTTAGCGTTATCGGCCCTGCAAGAGAAGACGTTTTATCTTGAAGTGCCCGGCTTAACAGGCGAAGGTCCGGACAAAGCCAATGTCGATAAACTCAAACAGCTGGCCTCTGAGGCCGAAAATATCAGCTCATAACCTAAGGAGAACGATGCACGAAGCCCTCAACTTTAAATCGATGGAACTTGATTTAACGGGTATCAGCCGCGAAACAATGACGGCTCACTACAAGCTCTATCAAGGTTACGTCAACAAAGCTAACGAGATCGAAAAGAAGCTGGCAGAACTCACTCCTGACCCAAAAACCTCAAACCAGATCTTTTCCGAATGGCGAGAGCTGAAGCTTGAGCATAGCTTTGCCCTCGGCGGTATCAAAAATCACGTTAACTATTTTAGTCTGCTAGGAGGCGATGGTCAGGCACCAACCGGTTCGCTGGCCGATCAGATCGTTAAAGATTTCGGTTCGGTCGATCGCCTGAATCAAGAGCTCAGAGCCTCGGCGATGGCAGCCCGCGGTTGGGTTTGGCTAGCTTATGACTGGGACAATCAGAGACTCGGGGTCTTTATTGGCGACGCACAAAATACCTTCCCGATCTGGAACTCGACCATGCTCTTAGCCCTCGATACCTATGAACATGCCTATTGGCTAGACTTTCAACAGGATCGCTTAGCTTATATCGAGGCCTTTTTCGCTAATCTCGATTGGTCGGTACCGATGCAGCTCTTCAAGATGATCTCAGGTGAATCAAAATGATGGAGAAGTGTCAAAAATGTAACGGCGTCATGCTCGAGATGAAGTCACAGAGACGCGTCATGGGCGAGACACAGAGCACTCAATCGTTTAAGTGTTCGCGATGCGGTAACTATCTAGCTAAACGAACCGTCTATACCAACGGTAAATATGAGCTCGAAGATGAACGACACTATCTCAAACGACGTTGATCAACAATTAGCGACTATTGACGATTTTGCCAAGCTCGAGATACGCATCGGGCGCATTAAAGCTGTCGAAGAGATTCCCGAGAGTCATAAATTATTAAAATTTCAAGTTGACTTTGGTCTCGACCTCGGCACTCGACAGATTCTGTCAGGCATCAAGGCCAGCTATCCAGAGTTCGATCAATTGGTCGGACAAAAGGTATTAGCCATTACCAACTTTCCGCCTCGAACGATGCTGGGCCAAGTCAGTAACGGAATGCTTCTGTCGGCTCGACAATCATCGACCGATCAGTTAGTACTGATTAATCCTGATGTAGCAGAACAGCTTGAGCTCGGCGCTCAGGTCGGTTAATTCTCACAAACTAATCGACTAGATTAGCCGCTACTAACTCTTCGGTCGGACTCAGATCGGGATTTTTAGACTGTATCTCCCAGAGGGTGGCATATAAACCACCTAATTTCAGTAGCTCGGCATGAGTCCCCTGCTCTTTAAGCTTACCAGCATCTAGAACATAGATCCGATCAGAATCGGTGATGGTCGAGAGACGATGAGCGATGGTCAAGGCGGTTCGGCCTTGGGCGGCACCACTCAAGGCATCCTGGATCGCCTTTTCTGTTCGAGAATCAAGATTAGAGGTTGCCTCATCGAAAATAATGATCTTCGGATCCTTAATTAAGGCGCGGGCAATAGCCACGCGTTGCTTTTCGCCACCCGATAGCTTGATGCCGCGCTCGCCAACCATGGTGTTGTATTTTTCTGGCAGCTTCTCGATAAATTTATCGATGCCGGCGATGGCCGCAACTTTTTTGATCTCAGCTTCGGTCGCCTCGGCCTTACCAAAGCGAATATTGGCAGCAATGCTGTCGTTAAAGAGGGTCGGCTCTTGAGTGACGATCGACATCAACTGTTTACGCGTTTCGCCTGAGAGATCGTTAATATTGACTCCGTCCAGTCGAATGGCACCCTGTTTGATTTCGTAGAGTCGAAAGATCAGCCGAGCTAAAGTTGACTTACCGGAACCGGATGGACCGACAAAGGCGATGCGCTGTCCGGCCTCGATTGTGAAATTGACATCTTCTAATGTCTTAGCTCGGGTCGGGTAGTTGAAAGACACATGGTCAAACTCTAACTTACCGGTTGGTTTAGCGATTGAAACTGGCTTGGCAGGCTCAAGGATCGTTGGCTCTTGGGCCAAGATTGTACCCATAGCGTCAAGGTCGGCAAAGCTGTTTTTAAACTGACCGTAAACAAAGCCCAATGTCGTAATCGGCCCAGATAAACGAACGATATAGGTCGTTACCAAGACTAAGTCGCCAACTGTCATGACGCCGATCACAGCCTGAGAGATAGCGAGATAGGTGATAGCCCCAAGTCCAGCCAGTAAGATCAGGCCTTGAATACCAAAGATCAGGGCAAAGAGCCGATTATTGCGGATCATTAGTTCGTTCCAGAGTGTTTTTAACGACTTAAACTGACCGAACATCGAGCTCTCGTTATTAAAGAATTTGACAGTATCCATGTTGGCGATGGCATCGACGAGAATACCACCGGCTTGATCGTCTTGTTTATTGGCTTCGAACCGTAGTTTGCTGCGCTTTTCGGTTGACCAGATTGTAAACCAGGTATAAATAAAGATGGTGAGTAAAGTAATCAGCCCATAGTGCCAAGAATAGAGTCTGAGTAAGAGGATTGTCACAAAGATCAGCTCAAAGATTGGTGGCAAGATCTGGCTGACGCCAAAATCGAGAACGAAACCGATCGCTCGCGAGCCTCGTGAAAGGGCTCGGCTGGCGGCGCCAGCCCGTTGATCAGCATGATAGCTAACCGGTAGCTTCAATAAATGATTAAAAACGGCCTGCTCGATATCGCGGGTCGCTCCCATCATGACTGGGGAATAGACATAGTCGCGTAAAAATTCGAACAGGATCGCCACTGCCTTGATAGTGAAATAGGTCCAAAGCAGAGGAATGACCGCGTCAATCGCCTCGCCAGTCGTGATCGCATCGATGATTTGTTTCAAAATGAGCGGATCGTAGGTCGCTGCGATACGCGCCGAGATCAGGAAGATAAAGGTCAAAACAATGAGCGGCGTGTAGGCCTTAAAATATCTAAAGAAATAGGTAATCGGTAAGGCTGGCTTAAAATCTGGTGTGGTCATCGTTGATCCTTTAAATTCGTTTTAACCTGTTTAAGATATCACAGATGGCAGTCTCTCTTCAAGCCGAACCGACGCCTAGTTTTATGTTTGAGATTGAGTTGTATTCTATACCTACGATTCATCAACGCTCCCAAGCTTCCGATCAGAACGACGGCACTGATTAAGAGTAGAACCGGGTGCGTTAATCTGGGCCAACCGTGCCGCGTCCCTCCGACAGCCACCTGTCCAGGCAAAAGACGCGAGAAATCTGTTTTGGATAAAGGCGTGGTCTGCGGTGAAGGTGGCGCGACCAAGACAATTGGCTGCTTTCTTTGAACTTGGGGAGTAATTTGCGGCGGCTTTAATTCTGCCCGAATGCTTGGAGTTTTAGTCAATTGTTTTTGGCGTTCTAGAGCAAACGTTGTCAAGGCCGGCTGAATTTCGACAACTGGTGGCGAAGGCTCACGAGGCAGCGAGAGGCCAGGGTTCGAGCTATCTCTAGCGACGGGGATTGGCGTCGAATTTAAGTCGTTCTTTGTAATTGGTAAACTCGGACTTGGACTTGGACTCGGACTCGGACTCGGACTCGGACTTGGACTTGGACTTGGACTTGGACTTGGACTTGGACTTGGACTTGGACTTGGACTCGAGCCTAAAGTAGCGCTAATCGTTTGCGCAAGAGGATCGAACCGAAGAGTTAAGATTGACTCTTTAGCCTGACCTTGATCAGGATAATTAAGCTTTTGAGTTGTTACAACACCACTAGCTAAATCATAAACAGCTATAGTGGCCTGGTTATCTTTATTAGACTGTTGATCAATACTCCAGGTTGACGAACTGTCAGCGAAATCAAAATAATACTGTTCTGGGCTAGTCGGCTCGGACACCAGACTTTGGCTACTCGCTGGCTTCCAGCTATTAGGCAATGCCCAGATTCGAGTCGGCCAACGCCAAGGCTCAGAAGGAGATGCCTTTAATTCAACATGATTGAGTAGATCAATCTGGTCGCGCGAGTTCAGACTGAGAATGGCACGAACAATACTCGATGCGGATTGAGCATTAATTGAAAGATGACTGCCTGAGAGTAATTGGCTGTTCGACCATTTGCCACCGGCGGCCTCGGCCGTGACAGTTCCATCGCCTAAGGGACTATCGATAATTTGTTGCATTTCGGTGAGCTCGGCAGGGGTCGAGAGGTCCTGGCTCAATAGATTGATCCAGGGGTAATAATAGCTAAGACGATCATGGTCTTTTGCCTGTTCAGTCAAGAGCTGGTTACAATTCAACCACCCAGAACAGCTTGGCGCTGATTGCAACTGACCGTTAAAGCGTTGAAAAGGATAGATCGGACGCAAATCAGCGAGAGCCGGAACAGTCTCGCGCCAAAACGTCGCTTGGTTCGGTTGTTGCTTAAGACGCGCTTGCAATGCTTGCCAACCACTTAATAGCTGTGCGACAGGATCGTGACCAATCGGTAAACCCTGCCATGCCAATTCGGCAGCTAACGAGCCAAGCTGTGGGCTGGCCAAGGTGACCAATCGGAGATCTTGAGACCGTTGATCGGCCGAGTATAGTCGTTCAAGAAGATACTGTTTAGCGATGAGACCGCCATACGATCGACCAACTAAGATTAGTGGGCGAGCGGTATCAGTATTTTGGACGATATAATCTCTGAGCAACGGGGCAATGTTCTTAACCGGTTGATGCCAGTCGTAACCAAAGGTCATAAAATCCGTTCCTCGCTGATATCCAAGTAACTCAAGTCGCTCAAACAGCGGATCGTAAAGCTTAAAATAAGGATCGAAATAATATCGCCCGGCTATCGGCCAAGACTCTAACAGGCCGGGGACGAATAAGATTTGGGGCTTGGCTTGGGTTGAGCTAGCCCGATAATCGGTGACGCGTGCCACCTGAAAATTTAATCCAGACAGCCAACACCAATAGCTCTCGAACTGGCCGATGAACTGGCCGCGGGCTCCGATATCAGTTAAGTATTGCCTATCGAGACTAACAGTATAGACGACAAGTCGCTTAAAGATACTGTTGCCGGTGGGACGAGACGCCAAAGTATGGCTAGTGCGATCGAGATTCGGGAGCTTTTCGAGTGAAAAAAGCTGTATCCGTTGGTCGGTCCGCCAGCCAAGGTCGCCAGAGGTCATAAACTCCAGACGAGTGGCCAGGTCGTTAAAACTAAACTGCTCTAAATAAAGATCTTGCTGATCAGGCGCTAGGCCAGAGACATGGCTTAAACGATAGCTCAACTGACTGACCTGCCAAAAGAACTCTGAGTGATTCAAGCTATAAGCGGCAACATCGTTACTAACATTTGGCCAAGGATACTCATAAGCAAGCTCTCCGTTGTCGAGCCGATAGACTAGCAAGCCGTAATTAGTTGCCACACCGATATACTGACCGATCAGTTGCGGTGCTGAGCCAATAGGTTGCAATAGACTCTGCCGCCAAATAACTTGGCCATTAAAATCGTAACGCATTAAACTTTGATCGGTGCGACGAATAATAATGCCGTCATCTAGCAGTATCGGTGGCCAGTCGCTCTTGATCGGCAGCTGTAATTTAACCTTGAGTTCAGATCGATCGAGCAGCAATAATTGGTCGCAAAGCAATAGCAAATGATTTGCACTGACTTTTATCTCTTTTTGACAGCGACGTACGTTCGGCAGATTGAGAGAGGTCGTCAGCTCGCCGGTAAATAGATCGAACCGATCTAAGTAACCGCGCGATGAGTAGGTCAGATAGATCTGACCGTCAACGATAACGATGCCGCGAGGAAAAGCGCTGCCAAGCGATTGTTGCCAGTTAAGCTCACCAGTCGTCAGTTTAGTACTCATTAGCCAACGCTCGTTCCCCCGATTAGCTGCGGTGATGATCTGATTGCCGGCGATCAGAGGGGTAAAATAATCGCTCTTGAACTCGCCGAGGTCGGTGAGCTTTGAAATATAACTACCGCTAGATAGTTGATGATTGTATTGATCGCCAGTAGCATTGGCCTGAATAAAGTTAGCCGCAACCGATACCTGCGGCCTCAAGAGCCAACTAAGCCAGATCAAGATAAGTAATCTGAGGCTAAGATATCGCCAGAGACGGTATATAAATAACTGGTTGATAAAGCTTGACATGACGCAACTATAACTCGGTCAAGATTAAAAAAATCTTAATTTGAGACTTCAGTTAATCGGTGAATACTTTTAGATTATTTTCACTATTTGGTTGCTATCAGGTAGAAATTAAGCTAAAATCAGCTAGAATATGGCATCTGGAGAGGTCGCATAGTGGACTAGTG
>CAYGIW010000015.1:0-9606 GCA_964350035.1 uncultured Candidatus Saccharibacteria bacterium | reverse complement strand
GGCCGATTTTGATCACCTCTTAACCGAGTATCTCAAATATAAGGAGCAGCATGAGCCAGCCGAAGCGCAATCGTAATATTATTAAAACTTTCTATCAGTCTATCTATGGCGAGATTTCGGACATTCAAAGTCAACGGGCCGAAGAGACACACGGTCGCTACTCGAGCTTTAGAGCCAAGCTCTTAAATGAGCGCCGCACTGTCGAGATCTTTGCCGATAGCGTCGCTACCGCCTTTGGCAGTCTGAGCTTTGCCTTGTTTCATATTCTGGTCTTCGGTGGTTGGCTCCTGATCAATCTTGGCTATACAACTTGGCCGATCTTTGATCCCTATCCCTTTGGGATGCTGACAACGATTGTCTCGCTCGAGGCGATCTTCCTTTCGATCTTTGTTTTGATGAGTCAAAATCGCGCCGAGCAGATCCGTAATCTTCACCAAGAGGTTGATTTTCAGATTAATGCGCAGGCTGAAAAGGAGATTACGCGACTGATTAAGCTAGTCTCGGCCATTCATGAAAAAGTCGGACTCGGCCGACCGCAAGACCTAGAGTTCCGCCAGATGGTTAGTGACCTTGATCCCAATCAGGTTGCCGCCAGTATTATCGCCGACGAAAAGAGCGAAAAAAGCCAATCCGTCGCTCCAGCTAAGTCAAAAAATACCTATGCCTCGAAGTCCAAGGCATAGCCAACTCGGACGGTTTTTCATCGTTGCCACGCCGATTGGCAACTTGACCGATCTCTCTTTAAGAGCCAAGCAAACTCTCGAGTCAGTGGCCTTAATCGCCTGTGAAGATACCCGTCAAACCGGTCAATTATTGCACCATCTGGGGTTTCGGACGCCGCTACTGCATCTTGATCAACGTCGACAGTTGACGCTGGCGGCCAAGCTCTACCATGATTATTTAGCCCGCGGTCTCGATGTGGCACTGGTAAGCGACGCCGGCACGCCGGCGATTAACGACCCCGGCGGTCAGATCGTCGAGGCGCTCCTGAAGCTGGCTCAAAGCGATGATGAGCGCCTCGAAGTTATTCCGATTCCAGGCGCCAGCGCCCTGACCGCCGCTTTATCTGTAGCCGGCGTGCCGGCCGAACGGTTTGTCTTTCTAGGGTTTCTACCCAAGAAAAAAGGACGCCAAACACTATTAAAGCAGCTAGTGAACTATCCAGAGCTCGGCTTGTGCACCATTGTTTGCTTCGAGTCGATGCAACGGATCGTCAAAACGGTCGCTGATTTTCAAACTATCTGGATCTCGCGTTACGGGTCAACGGCCAACCAAGACGTTCAACTAATAGTTTTGCGCGAGCTAACAAAGCTCCACGAAGAGATTTGGCGCGGTCCGCTGGCCGACTGGGCGTTGACCGAGCATCGGGCCGTCAAGGGCGAGGTGGTCTTGATTCTCGATTGTCGAAATCTAACCTGATATGTTAAGATAACTCCATGTCATATCTGGTCACCGCTCCAATTTATTACGCCAACGCCAAGCCTCATATCGGTAGTTTATATACAACTATTTTGGCCGATATTTTAGCGAGGGCGGCGATTTTGGCCGGTGAGCCAACGAGCTCAACCAGACTTTTGACTGGCACCGACGAGCACGGGCTCAAGATTGAACAGGCAGCCAAGCAGGCTGGATTAGCCCCGGCCGAGTTTGTCGCCTCGGTCAGTCAGAGCTTCGAACAGAGCTTTCTCCAGTTCGGCCTCGACACCGCAACACTTATTTTTGCTCATACTACTGATCCTCGCCATGCCAAGCTGGTCCAGACGGTGGTCAAAGCCCTCGATCAGGCCGGTCATATATATAAGAAAGAGTATCGCGGCTGGTACTGTGTAGGCTGCGAAGAGTATAAAGAAGAGTATCAAGAAACTGCGACGCAAGACCAGATTCCCAACTGTCCGTTGCATCAGCAACCGCTCAGCCTCATCACTGAACCGATCTATTTCTTTCGCCTCAGCCAGTTTCAACCCGATCTCATCAGGGTCATCGAGAGTCAACGCTTTCGAATCGAACCAGCAACTCGTCGCCAAGAGGTCCTGAGCTTCTTGGCTCAACCGTTACGCGATATTCCGATTAGCCGACAACGCTCTAAAGTTAGCTGGGGCATCGATTTTCCACTCGACAGTGATCACACCGTCTATGTCTGGCTCGATGCCTTGCTCTACTATCTGACTTTTAGCGATGAAACACTTGAATCAACCACAACCGAGCCGAGCTTTTGGCCGGCCAACGTTCAACTGATTGGCAAGGATATCCTCCGCTTCCATGCGATTATCTTTCCCGCCGTGCTCTTGGCGCTCGATCTTCCGTTACCCGGTTGCCTCTTAGCCCATGGCTTTTTTACGGTCGAGGGTCAAAAGATGAGCAAGAGTCTAGGTAATGTTTTGACTCCTGAGTCGTTGCTCGAGGCCTTGCCGGGGCCGCTAGCTACTGAGGCCGTCCGCTATCTTTTAGTCACGATGACTCAGGTCGGCGAGGATGCTGATATTACTCTCAAGCGTTTTCAGGAGCGCTATCAGGCCGAGCTAGTTAACGGCTTGGGCAATCTGACCCAACGGTTGATTACCTTGGCCGTCAAGGCACAGTTCGAAGTCGAGAACTGGGAGCCTCAAACTACTTCAAATGCAGAGATCGACTTTAATCAGCTCAGACTTGATCCGAATCAACCGATCCAGTTAACCAGCCAGCTCGAAGCGCTTTGGCAACAGTTCGAGGCGATCAACCAACGCTTAAGCCAATCAGCGCCGTGGTTAGGACTTAATCCCGACGCCACTCCAGCCGCTCGTCAGGCTGCCGAGCAGGTGATAGCTGACGAACTCCAACTATTACGCCGCCTTGTTCAGAGCTCGTTGCCGGCGGTCATGCCGGCCACCGCTCAGGCGATCGAGAATCAAATCGCCACCTTAACACCGGTGGCGCTCTTTCCCCGATTGTCAACGCGCGAGCGATAGCCTACACTAGAGATAACCGGTCAAAGGAGGGGATAATGTTTCTTGTTTTACTCTCAGCGATGGCGCATATCTCGAATACGTTACTCGACAAGGTGCTCCTGGGCTATCAAAAGCTCGCTCTCAAGCAATACATTCCCGTTCTCTTTGCCTTTCTTTTTCTATTTAGTTTGTTGGCGAGCCTGGTCCCAGGCTTAGCCAGCTACGATCCGATCCTCATCGGTGATCGCCAGTATCTCTTCTTTATGATCCTAATGCTGGTCTTGGCTATCGTTTGGAACATTCTTTACTATGAAGGCCTGCAAAAGGCCAAACTGGTTGAGTTCGAGCTGATCATTATGCTGGCGCCGTTAGCCACCATGCTACTTTCGGCCCTCTTTTTCCCCGAAGAGTTGGAGCTACCCATTTTGGGCGCTGCTATCGTCGGTGGAGCGGCCGTTTTCTTGACGCAGATGAAAAGCCACCATCTCAAATTCAGTCATTATACGGCCAACCTAATGATGGCCGTGGTCGTCATGTCGCTCGAGGCGATGGTCCAACGCGAATTACTTAACCTCTTTTCACCTGTTCTTTTATATACGATTCGAACCGCCGTTTTAGCCGCCTTCTTTGCCTATTATTTCCGCCCTGATCTCACCAAGATCAAGGCCGAGCAGTTTAATCTGGTTATCGCCTCGGCCTTGCTTGGCGCCATCTATTTCATCGCCCGACTTTATGGTTTCGCTAATTTGGGAATTACCCTCACGACCTTGGTTCTCCTGTTAGTGCCGGTAGCGGTTAGTTTAGTCGAGACACGAATTACTGGTACGCCGGTCAAGAAGCGCACCCTCTTTGCCTTCGTCATAGTGCTGGCCTGCGTAATCTATTCGGCCTGGTATCAAGGCCTTTAACTCTTTGAGTTTTTATTCTTGAGAATGTTGAGCGAGGCTGGCAACGGCCTCGCGAGCTACATCTTGGTAGCGGCCAAAGGTTAAGCGAGCCAAAGCGGCCTCGACTTCGAGCGCCTCGATCGCTAAGATCTCTTCGGCCTGCGGGGTCAGATCGGCTAGACTTGCTGGTTCGATCGTCACAACAAAGAAATGCACAGTTTTTTGAATTAAGATTGGTCCGCGGCTCAGCCCGGCCTTTTTTAAATCGCTGGCAAAGTTAGAGAGGTATTGATAATTAATCGATTGTAACTCTGGGCCAAGCGTCAACTGCTCAAGCCCCAGCCCGATCTCCTCGCTGATTTCGCGAAGGGCGGCCATGGCCGCTGTTTCATCGGGTTCGAGATGCCCCTTGGGCAGGCTGGGGTTGCCGTGTCGATCAACGATCACCACTATCTTGGGATTTGCCTCACGGGTCACCACCACGCCACCGGCGGAAACTAATTCGACTGTCGCCTGGGGCTCGAGCGGTTCGAGGGCTAAAGTAAACAGCTCTTGGGCGTTATTACGAGTGGCTAGACCGACCCAAGCCTCGTCGATACCCTTGGCCTCGGCAATTTTGGCCGCTACTGCCTGGACGAAGGCAGGTTGATTACGGGGGATCTTACCGTTAGTGCGCTCCTGTCGCCAGGGTAACGGGGTCAAATAGGGTGCATCGGTCTCGATTAAGAGGCGATTAAGCGGTAACTCTTGAGCTAAGGCTAAAAGTTCGGGCTGATAGGTAATGATGCCGGTTAGGCCGATAAAAAAGCCAAGCTCGATAAAGCGTTTCGCCTGGGCCAGGCTGCCGGTAAAGCAATGTATTGTCCCTCGAGGTAAGGGCTCTGTTTCGGCTTCGAGTAGCTCGAGAACGCGGTCATAGGCCTCGCGACAGTGCAGAATCAGAGGTAGTCGATTAGCTCGAGCGAGCTTGATAAACTCCTTAAACCAGACCTCTTGGGCTTCGAGGTATGGTTGATGCAGAGTCGGATCGCTCGGTAAACGATAGTGATCGAGGCCAACCTCGCCGATTGCCACCACAGTTGGCTCGCTATCGATGAGTTGCTGCAGTTTGGCGATGGTTGCCTGCATGGCCTGAGGGGTTGTGTCTTGATAGTTATCAAGATGAATCGGATGGATGCCGACGGCGGCAAACAGGTTGGGATGCACCCGAGCTAACTCGGTGGCGGCCTGGGAGCTATCGAGGTCGCAGCCGACTACGATTCCGGCGATACCGGTCTGGCGGAGCTTCTCGGCGATCTGGTGAGCGTCCTCGTCAAAGGCGGCGAAATTGAGGTGGCAGTGACTATCAACCAGCTCGATCGGTAAACGATCAGCTTTAATCATAAAACAGCTCCACATACATGCGACCGTACGGATAGGCCTCGACAGCCCCGATTCCGAGATGGCTAAACTCTGGATAAAGAATGTTATCTCGGTGTTTGGGTGAGTTCATCAAGCCCTGATGCGCTAAATTGACGTTGGGTGCAAAGGCGAGATTCTCCCCTGCTACCTGATAGCTTAAGCCGCTAGCTTTAATTCGATCGAAAGGCGATTGACCTCTCAGGTTGGTGTGAGCAAAGTAGCCGTTTTTGAGCATGTCCTCGGCGTGAGCTCGGGCCACGGCCGAATAGGCTGTGTCGAGTGCTAAGGGCGAGAGTCCCGCCTCTTGCCGAGCGGCGTTGGTCGCATTAAGTAGGGCGGTGACATCGGTTGGTGCGTTGACCAGATTGGTGGCCTTAAAATCGAGGAGCTTTTTTTCCTCGACAATCTCGAGCTGAGTATCGCTCCTTTGACTTAGCCCGGTCAAAACCGCTAGCGCTGAGTCGAGTTTCTCGCCATAACGATTGAGAACCAGTCGTTCGGCCTGATTAGTTAGTTTGGTAATGGCGGCTAGACTGGGGTCGGTCGCTAACTTATCTTTAAAGGGCCAATTGACCGGTAACTCCAGAGCTAGAGTGGCGATGACGCTAAAATAGATGGTGGCTTTGAGCAAGCTCGCCGCTCCTCCAGCCAGCCGCCAAGGTAGGGCTTTGGTCAACTGTCGAGGTAGCCAGCGGTTAATGAAACGCAAGAGTTGGTTGAGGCCGAAATCTAGGACGAGCCAAGTGAGGACTAAGCCAAAGCCATCTTGGTAGGGCTTGAGCCAGCTAATTCGCCCGGCCACTAAAGCGCCAACTTTGTCGCCGTATTCGAGAGCTAGGTAGAGGGCTAAAGCCAGACTAATTAGCTCGCCGGCATAATAAAAGAAGCCTTGGCGCCAGCCTCGGTAAAAGAAAAACAGGCCAATCAAGCCTAAGGTCAGGGGCAGAAGATAGGACATAAAACTAGTCTAGCATTTTTTGTTATTTAACCTATACTTCAGCTCATGATGTCGCTAATCTCACCCCTCACTCAAACTCCTTGGCCAACCTCGGTTGTTGAGGCCGCCGAGCGGTGGCTAGAACAGAGCCAGCAGGATTCTGAGGCTTTGGTCAGGCACCCAATCTATCTCGGCCTGTCTGGCGGTGTTGATTCGACCGTCGCCTTGGCGATCCTTTTGGCCGCCGGTGCTACGGTGCGACCGATCTTTATGAAGAACTGGAATACCGCCAGTCCGGAGCTCGGGCGCTATCAACTCGAGCCGGGCAGTTATCGTCTCGAGTGTCCTTGGTATGACGACTATCTCTCGGCTCTGCGGGTGGCGACTGATTTTGGTCTCAGTCTCGAACTCGTTGATTGGCGACAGCAGTTCAAAGAAGAGGTGATCGATCCATTGATTGAGCAGGCCAGTCTCGGCCTCTCACCTAATCCAGATATTGCCTGTAATCAGAGTCTCAAATTCGGCGATTTTTATCTGCGTCGCCTTCCCGCCCATGCCTGGGTGGCGACCGGTCATTATGCCGGTTTACGGCCGGCCACTTGGCGCGAGGGTCAGACGCTCACCGAGGCAACCGATCTGACTAAAGATCAAAGCTATTTCCTTTACCGAGTGGCACCGCAAAATTGGTCGCGCGCCCTCTTTCCCTTGAGTCAGCTCACTAAGACGCAGGTCAGACGGTTGGCCGACGAGCTTGGCGTCATTAATGCCAAGCGCTCCGATTCGATGGGGATCTGCTTTGTCGGCAAGGTCGCCTATCGTCAGTTTATCTCGCTTTGGCTCCCCGAGGCCGAGGGGCAGATTGTTGATTTAGAGGGGCGCGTTCTGGGTCAACACCAGGGGATTCATCTTTATACGATAGGAGAACATCTGGCGATCGATGGTCGGCGGTTTGCCGCTGCCTATCCCGAACAGCGCGGCGCCTTACCGAGCTATTATGTTCAGGCCAAGCAGCCCGACACCAATCAACTGATCGTTGCCCCAGGCGCTGATCATCCGGCCTTGATGAGCGACCAGCTGACACTCTCGCTGGCTAGTCCTGAACTTTGGTCCGAGCTAGAGGCAGCCAAGCAGAGTGGCGCGGTATTTTATCTAAGGATTCGTCACTTGGGTCAGCTCTATGAGGTGTCGAGCCAAGAACTCTGTCAGTGGACAACGCCCCCAGACTGGCAGCTTTCGAGTTGGAACGGAGCAGCAATAAAGTTAAATCTGGCTAATCGAGCCCGAGCGGTGGCTCCCGGTCAGCACGCGGTAATCTACGCCAGTTGGCCAAGCTCTCCTCATCAGCCCAAGGCGGTTATCGGTGGCGGAATGATCTTGCCCGATGTATAATAAAACGGTGAAAAGGTACTTCTCTGGTTTTAATCATGGAGCCCAGAAACTACTGAAACGCCTGGCGCGTTTTAGTCAGCTTTGGTTAGCGCTACTCTGGATCTCTACTCTGGCTCTGAGTTACCTGATCGGTCACGGCTCTTTAGCCTGGAGCCGAGCTGGCCGCGTCGAGATCGTCAACCGCGATCTGGGCCAACCGGCGAACTTAGACTTTAGTCAGTTTTGGCGGGCCTACTCGGTCATCGAAAAGAACTACGCTGGCAAGATTGATAGCGAGGCGGTCCTGACCGGTGCGATTCGTGGCGCTATCGCCGGCTTAGGCGATCCCTTTACTCTTTATATGGACAAAGAAGAGGCGACTAGCCTCGACGAGGAGCTCTCGGGACATTTTGAGGGTATCGGGGCACAGCTCGAGATGGTCAATCAGCTGCCCACGATCGTCGCGCCGCTCCCCGAGACACCAGCCGAGCGAGCCGGATTGAGGGCCAAAGATCTCATTCTCAAAGTTGATGATCGATCAACGGCCGAGCTTTCTCTAGAAGAGACGATTAAATTAATCCGCGGACCTAAAGACTCCGAAGTCCGTCTGACAGTCTTGCGTAACGATAACGCCACACCGTTCGAACTCAAATTAAAACGCGAGACAATCACGATTAAGTCAGTCTTGCTCAAGCGTCGAGACGATGGCCTGGCGATCTTAACTGTTTCGGTTTTTGGCAACGATACGGTTGATCTCTTTGATCAAGCTTTAGCCGAACTCGCTAAGCAGCCAGCCAAAGGTTTAATTCTCGATTTACGCAACAACCCTGGCGGCGCCCTCGATGCTGTCATCGCCATGACTAGCCGACTGCTGCAGGACGGACAAACCGTGGTTAAGATCAAGGACAAATCTGGCCAACTAGAGACAGTCAAAACCGACGGCGCTACAAACCGCTTGGCGGGCCTGCCATTGGTCATTTTGACGAACGCCGGCAGCGCCTCGGCCTCGGAGATTATGGCCGGCGCCCTCCAAGACTACGGTCGGGGACAGGTTATTGGCGACAAAACCTTTGGCAAGGGTTCGGTTCAAGAACTGCACGACCTCAAGGCTGGGGCGCGCGTTCGAGTGACGATTGCCGAATGGCTAACGCCTAAAGAGCGAGCGATTAACAAGGTTGGACTCGAACCTGATATTAAATTAGTGCCAACCGAGGCACAGCTCCAAGCCGATCAAGATCCGGTACTCGACCGAGCGGTGGCAACGCTACTCGAGCCAACTCAACGCTAAGAAAGCAGGTAAGGTGGGGGATAAACCGATTATCTTTGGGCGAACCGAGTGGCTATTAATCTCGCTAGGCCTCTTATTAATTATCGGTGCCACCAGCTTCGCTTGGTTTGCTGACCTCTTTAATCCCGAGCGATATCAAGCCTCATCAGCTGTCGCTGTCGAGGTAACGGCTCCGGCTAGCCCAGAAACACCAGCTCTTGAAACGACGATCAGCCCCTCGCCAACTCTCGATCTCGGGTCCGTCAATGGCTCGACGGCTAGTCCAACCACCAGCCCAGCTACTAGTCCAGCTGCTGAATCGACAGCTAGCCCAGCCACTAGCCCAACCACCAGCCCAGCCGCTAGTCCTGCTGCGACTGCGTCAGCCAGCGTTGAGGAGATGGACAACCGCCGCATCGCTGATATCAACAATATCAAAGCCGCCCTAATCGGTTACTATCGCCAGACTAAAGAGTACCCGCCCTCGGGTAGCTTTAGTGAAGGCAATACCGCCTTGGCCGGTTCGCCGCTCAATAAGCTCGTCCCCAGCTTTTTGGCCGCTCTACCGACCGACCCGCTGAATCCGACGCAGTATTATGGCTATCGGTCAGACGGTCAGACCTTTACGCTGACCGCTCGCTTGCAGAGCACGGCTAACCCTCTCGGAGAGTACGTCGGCGACCTCTATTTATATCAAGTCACCGATCGGCTATAATAGTCTTAAGACGAGTCAAGTTGTGACTCAGTTAAGAAAGGCAACATGGAATTTGTAACCTGGATTTTATTGATCGTTGTGGGCTTTGGCCTCTACCTGATCGGACT
>CAYGIW010000014.1:9306-10492 GCA_964350035.1 uncultured Candidatus Saccharibacteria bacterium | reverse complement strand
ATCGAAAATCCCATAGTTAGAGAGGTTCGTTATCTTGATAAACTTATTGACGAGCTGACGGCCGGTAAACCGATGGAGAAGATTTTACGCAAGGACTAAGTGCCTGAAGCCTTCAATTTGGCCTCAAGTAATAAAAGCTGTCACTGGGAGCCGAATCAAACTTTTTGGATCCCGGTCCCCTGTCTTCATAACATAGTCATTAACAAGCTTAAAGCCTAACGCATAGCCTGTCCATCGAGGTATGCCACTGGTTCCAAGATACCACTGACCGTGATCAAACCCCTGGTTATTCCAGATTAAACTAGCCTCTTTAAGATACTTTTCAAGCTCATCGTCACCGAGGGCCACATCCCACGGATGAGGTGACCCGGCATTAAAATCTATATCAAAATGATCAGCTAAGCCATCGGTAATGATCGATTCGAGCAAGGTATCTTGATAACCCATTAGGCGCCATCTGGTCACATGATGCAACTCGTGAGCCAAAGTGCTCTTGAGCTCACTTTGCAAACGCTCGGCGAGATTCTTGGATTCGGGGTCAATATAAATTGATAGTAAATTCGGATGAAATGCCCAACCGCCAACTCCGGTTTCTGGAATAGCACGACTGGCATCATCGCAAATTATAATATCCACATCTGAGGCACTGAGTTTATTGCATAACTCAGGAAGATAATTCTCTTGGATATCATTGATGATCTCTAGAAAAGGCTCCAGTTTACCGCTAGCCCTCATGATATGTGTGTTGATATTATTCATGAACTGAGTATACCCTATCATCTCCATCGCTCAAGTGAGAATAAGCACTTTTAAAAGCAGCGATTTTCTTCTCTTCTACTTCTTCTAGCTCACTCTCTTTGGCTGGTGAAAAGCGAAAGTTGGTTAAAAGATATTCAGTCTGATAATCTGGGCCAAAAACCTTTTGCATAATCAGAAAAGCTCTCTCATGATATGGTCTGTTAATAATTAATATGGCCTTACGCCAACCATGCTCTATCATCAACTCTTTAATATTACAGAAGTTACCGATGGTCGTTTCGGACTCTTGCTCAACTAAGTAGTGCGTAGACGGTAGCCCTAGACTTTCACCATAAACTGCCATCGCCTGAGCTTCGGTCATTGGCGGCGTATAGTTTAAATTGGTTGTCCACTTACCGCTAAAAATAATGCGGTGAACAATCCCCTC
>CAYGIW010000014.1:0-9206 GCA_964350035.1 uncultured Candidatus Saccharibacteria bacterium | reverse complement strand
TTTGCAGCTACAGTCAATGACATTGCAAAATGTTTAGTCAGCTGGCCACCAAACTCTCGGTTAATCAGGCTGATGATTTCTCCGAGAAATTGCTCTCTGATCTCAGGTGTCATCGCTAGGGTAGATGAGTAAGTATTTAAAAGTGCGGCGTATTGCTCGGCCGAATACTTGATTACCATCGGACAGGTCTCAAAGTGAGTCAAGTCAAAGAGGTTATTATCTATTGCTGTGGGCTTGAGGTCGACTGTTTTGGGGAAACGAAAATCTTGGTCATCGGTCGGGTCATATTTTTTATAGATCGGCTGAGTGGCAAAGAAATAAGCGTCGCCTTTTTTCATCGGAAACATGATTGGTATGGATTATGGCCAAATGACCATTTGACTTGAGGAGTTTATAGGGCTTGGTGAACTGAATTTCTGGCTTGATCCAATGAAACGCCGTAGCTGAATAAACCAAGTCGAATGATTGTTCTGGAAGCTCGATCTCTTCAAACGCTCCGGTTAATACCTGGACATCTGCATAATTTTTGAGTGTCTCTCTGGCAACGGATGCTAACTCACTACCCAGCTCTATCGCTGTAATCTTATAGCCGCGCTTGGCTAACGGCTGAGTCGCCTGCCCGGTGCCTGGGCCAATCTCTAATAAATGAGCTTGGCTTGGGAGTTTTGTGGTCTGTACTAGAGTATCAAAAAAGAGCCTCTGGGTAGCTCGGCCTGATTTGACGATAAAGCAAAGCGTTAGCATCGAAAGTTGTGCGGCGTTCAATAAATTGATTATTCAAATTGTCCCCTATTCAATGCCTTAATAATGCATCGAGAATGGTTAGAGCTTATTTTTTAGAAAATGCCAACTTTAGACCAAAAAGGATGAGCACAGCACCACTAATTCGTTCGATGAGAGTTTGCGAGTGAATAAGCCGTGATTTTATTGATCGATGTGCCACAATAATCCCTACGAAAGTAAACCAAAGCATAGTAACAGTGCTCATCTCTAACCCGTAAAGGATCTTAATAGTAAGCGGAGTGGATGAGCTGATAAATTGTGAAAAAAGACTGACAATAAAAACAGTAGCCTTAGGATTGAGCGCATTAGTAAGAAAGCCCAGCTTTAAGGCCTCGAAGACTGAAATATCGACAGTTTTCTTAATCTCCAGTTCATGATTATTCGTTTTAGATACTGTTCTGAGAGATTTCCAGCCGATATAAATAAGATAACCCGCACCGAGAAACTTAATAATTGAAAAAGCGATAACAGATTTACTGACCAAGATCCCTATTCCGACGATTGAGTATATTACGTGTAAAGCTATCCCTAAGCCCAAACCGATAGCCGACCAAACTGCTGTTTTAGTCGAATATTTGAAGGCGTTTCGGACGATCATTACAAAGTCAGGACCGGGGCTCATGACAGCTAATAAGTGAATAAGAGCTACGGTCGCAAATTCAGGCAAATAGTTCATACCAAAATTATAACAAAAAACGACCCGAAAGTCGTTTCTATTTCTCTTAAAGCATAAAAGTTTGGCAGGGCATAGCCGACGCATTGCAAACGGCGACCCTAAATGCGGATGAGGATTATAAACTGAAAAACTTAGTTGAACTATTTAAGCTGTCTGGCGATTTGGCGATTGGATAGCGTTATCTATTCGGCTGCGAGTTCGGGAGCTGGCTTCTCAACCACAAGCTTAGCGATAATAAACTTGAAATAATAATTATCGGTTTGCTGGTCGTAATGGATGGCGTTTGAATATTGCTCATGAAGCCGTTCGAATAACAGTCTTAATCGGACCTTCTGTTCATCGTTAAACTTAACGAATCGGCTTCCGTTACTAACCATCGACTCATAAACATTAAATAGTAAGCCATCAACCTCTTCACATTTAACAACCTTGAGGCCAGCGGCTTCTGCGGCCTGTTGGACCTGTTCCATCGTTGGGTAGTGCTGCACCTTGCGAAACTCTTCGGGAGCTATGCCCTGTGTGATATTGGCGTAGCCAGACCAGAACTCATTCATAGCTTTTTCTGATTCAGCGTCAGCAGCCCCTGGCCATTCACAAATCATTCTGCCATCAGCTTTTAAGTAGCGTGCGTGAGCAGCGAAGAAGTCTGAACGGCCTGCCTCTGGAAAGTATTGAGTAACAAAGCGAGAAAGTATGATGTCCAGCGATTCATCGTGAAGATTGATTTTTTCTTGGTCGGTCATAAAATTGGCTGGAATAGCGATGATTCGGTCAGTTCGGTCTGGGTTCTGTTCTCTATACTGGTCCCAGCTTTCCCGTGTTTTCCCTTCTTTTAAGGAAGCATCAACGATTGCACCGACTGCCTGGTAGCCATGTTCTCTTAATTGGTTCGTAACGGTCCGAATCAATGCACCGTCAGCACCGCCAAAATCACCAATTCGAATAGGTCGTTCTGTCGGGCTACCGACCGACTCGATAATTTCGTCGGTAAAAATCACTTCTGTTATCTCATCGTCGAGGTAAAGGCTCCTAGGCTCGCCTTTATAAAGAATTACGCCCCATGTGTTGATATAGTCTTCGCCCTTACCGAGTTCGCTATAGGGTCGCAACGAATGTTTCTCGTGAGTTATTTCTGATGTATCGAGATGAGGCTGTCTTTCGCTCATGATATACTCCTAATGGTCAAACTATACCAAAAAACAACCCGAAAGTCGTTTTTCTTTATCATCAATTTTGGCAGGCCATCGTAGAGGATGTTAGAACTTATTTCACTGATAGTTCGCCCGATGTCATGACTTTCAGCAGCTGTTCACTAAGGGCTATATAACGTTTCCTGTGGGTCTTATAAGACTCGCAACTTTGTTGGAGTACTCGGTAATAAGTGATTGAGATTCTTGAACTGCAGTCGATTGGTATGACAACCGGGCTGCTACTTGTTCGGCTATATAAGCTTCCTGTAGTCCATATGAACTCAGAAGTTCGCTAACCACATCAGTGATCCTCTCTGCTTTTTGTCTGAACTCGATCCATAGTGCAGCGAGCTCTTCTTCATCTTCTGATAGCGTTAAGGAAGAAGTCTTTCTTAAAAAAGCCATCAACATAGCACCTAAGTTCTGAGTTTTGTGTAACAATTGGTAGGTCGGAAGATCTCGAAATTGTCCAGCCCGCAGTTCAAGACGAATGCTTTTGCCGTCTACCTGATCCGACTTGTCACTAACGTTAGCAGGTTTAAGCATATAAAGCTTGTCAAATTCTCTGTGCTTGATTCTTGTAACTGTCGTATAAGCGAACATGAGTATCGACCCTAGAATATTAAAGTCTGAGCTCAATCTGTTTAATTTTTGAAAGTCAATTCCTTGTGGGATTCCAAGGTTTACATGAAGAGGATAATCAATGTTTGCTAAGTCAGGATTTTTGGTTAAAACAGCAGGAACAAATTGAGCTAATTCGAAAACTGTTCTAGATTGAGTATCTGCACTGTATGAAAAATCAGTTGTTGCCTCAAACTTGTCATCAACGGCCGCAACTCTCATTCTATTCGTTACTCTATCGCGATAGACGTAGAAGCCAAGCATTTCAAGCGCGGCAGCAAGCTGAGGCGAAGCAAAACTAAATGGCATTTCTAGCTCGATACCAATCGGCGGTAGAGGGTTATCTATATTTCTTGCGTCTGTCTCAGCTTGATTTAGTACAGTTTGACGTTGATAGATTTTCTCGAGTAGTATTTGTCGATCCTCAGATTTAGATGCTTTAGAGAAGGCATTAAATAGCTGTATTTTAAGTGCTTGAAGCGCAGTATTCGGTACGTCTCGATATCGCTCAGCTTCTTCGTTTACTTGGGAGACAATTGCTTTTAGAGAAGGGTCACTTTTAGCTGCCTCTATCTGAGGTCGCATACTCTCTAGTGTATCTTTAGGCCGAGCTTCAAATGCCTCTGCAGCAGCCCTCTCTTCTTGTGAACGAAATTCTTGATTAAGATCGGCCATATTAGAGTTCCTTTACTAATAAGACTATACCAAAAGAAACGACCCGAGAGTCGTTTCATTAATCATAAAAGATCTGGCAGGGGTGGTCGGGATCGAACCGACAGTCCCGGTTTTGGAGACCGGTGGTTTACCATTAACCGACACCCCTCTATCGATTAGAATAACACAAACAGGTTCAAAGAGCAATCCAAAGCGTGATCATTCAAGCCTATTCCTAGGTAAATCAACTAGGAAAGACTTCAATTGATACGGCTGTCTTAAGCCTTGACCTCTTTGTGTTCAGTAATTTGGCGACAAGCAGCGCAAAACTTTTTTAGTACTAACTTTTCTGGATCGTTAATGCGATTTTTTTCGGTTCGATAATTAGTCCGCTTGCAGGCGGCACAACTAATTGAAAACTCGATTCGATTACCTTTTTTAGCCATGATATTCCTTTATAGATTAAAGATTTCTAAAAAACTTAATTACAGGCGGGTGGGTTTAAAAGCGTGACTCTGGAGCCGACACGCGGGATTGAACCGCGGACCTACTCCTTACCATGGAGCCGCTCTACCACTGAGCTATGTCGGCATGGTGCCGGGTGAAGGATTCGAACCTCCGTAGCCGTAGGCGCCTGATTTACAGTCAGGTGTGATTGACCACTCCACCAACCCGGCAAATCTAGGATTTGCATAAATTTAGTCGACTCAAGAGTAGACTGGAGCCGACACGCGGACTTGAACCGCGGACCCGCTGTTTACAAAACAGCCGCTCTGCCACTGAGCTATGTCGGCCTAGCGGTAATATAGCACAGTTTAGCCGTGTTTGCCAAGATAGGCGTAGCCAATTGCCGCAGCTGCCTGCGCCACATTAAGCGAACGACCGGCTCCCGACATTGGTAGCGCCACAAACTGCTCAATTAGGTCAGTTTTGTTACCCTCGAGACCGGCTATCTCATGGCCCAAAATCAAGGCCACGCGCTTGGGCCACTCAAACTGACGGTAATCTATTGATTGAGGCATCAGCTCGACCCCGACAATGGCGTAGTCAGCCACCCTCAACCAGTTAATCGCCTCGGCTAACTCTGAAAAATAGCTTTGACGATCCGGCCTCAATAATGATTGATACCCAGATAAGGCGGTCTTCTGTAGCTTCAGCGCCACCGCCTGTTGCTCCCAAGGCGGTCGATGATCGGGCAAGATCTGACTCAAACCTAGCTCATCATGTGGTGGATGAGGGGCAAAGCCAGTCGTCACCAAACTGGCGCTCAAAGCATCGCTCAGGCGCATCAGGGAGCCAATATTAAAGATTGAGCGGACTGAATCAGCCACGAGGACAAGGTCGGTCGCTAGTGCCGGTCGTGAACTAGCCGGCATTAGGCCCGCTCGAAGCTACGCTTACCCTGTAAATGATCGAGCATCTTGCGATATTTTCGGTTTGAAGGATCGTATTTCAACGCCTGTTCCAAGCTATTGATGGCCTTGGTATTTGAACCGAGCTCAACATAGGCGAGGGCTAGATTATAATGTCGGGTGGCCAAGGTGGGATCGAGTTTAATCGCCTGTTGAAAGGCATCGCGGGCATCGACAAAGTTTTCATCCGTCAAATAGATTATCCCCAACCGCGTATAAATCAAGGGATTCTTGGGTTGGAGGGTGGCCAACTTGAGATAAAGCCGCTCAGCCTTGCGATAATCTCGAATCTCAAAGGCATCGTCAGCCTCGATTAATAATCGCTCATGAGGCTCGAGAGCTGCCGATCGATTCGACTTTTTAACCTGAATATCAGGTTGAGGGTTAAGTCTTTCGTTAGGCTGCTCTGAGGGCTGTTCCACTGTCATTAGCGGCGGTTTATTCTCTGGCGAACCTGTGAAAGACGCTGGTTGTATTGGCTGGAATGAGCGAGCCGGTTGACGATCTGTAGTCGGCGCAGCTAAACGATCAACATTCCGGTCGACATCTCGGTCAGAGTTACGGTCAACATTTCGGTCGGTGGACCAGAAAGTTGGTCGTGGCAACGCCACCTTGACTCTAACTTTTGGCAAACGCTTGATTGAGCGAGCCAAAAAGCCCTCAATAACCGCTCCTAGCCAATCCAAATCTAGCCATCCGGGCGCGCCAGCCGATGGCTTGAGACGCTGTCTCTCGGTCTCACTTAATTCTAGCGCCTTGGGTAGGCGTCGAATTAAAACGATAAAGATGATGGCCAAAGCCAAAAAAATCAAAACTATTGGAAGCATAGCTACCTAGCGCCTATCATAGAGAGATAAGAGTAAATTGACAAGCCAAAGGCGCTGATTGGGGGCACCCGATAACTCCTGATAGGCGGTGGTCAGTCGCCAAAGCGCCGGCCAGTTACCCTGATGTCTCGCCCGCTCTTGCCACTCGCGCACCAGCTCGGTGGCCTCGCCCTGTTTTAACCAATTTGGAACCATGGCCAAGGCCAAAACCAACGAGGCCTGGCCGGTAATCGTCTCGAGAGCCAAGCTCGAGGGGCGCTGCCACTCCCCCGTCTCAGCTTGATTAACTTCTGGCTGGAGCGAAAAGATCTGCAGTCGACTAGCCAGAGTTGGCAAGAGACTATCTACCGATTCGATCTGAAACAGCCAGCTAATCCGCTCTTGCCGGTCTTCGATTAATTTTAAAAGCGCGTTAGCTGCCTCGTCGGTTAATCGCCAAGCAGCCGGAATCACCAAAATCTGCCAGCCCTGCTCGGGGGCTTTGAGCCTCGCCATCTCTTTAATTGGTTTGAGGTCAACTAGCCCGAGCTTTTCACCCTCATAACGCCAAAAATCTGCCGGGCGAAAACTCGGTAGAGACTGTAGACTGGCTAGCCAGCTTTCGAAAATCTCGTTCGAAGCGATGAGGCCGAGGGCCTGAGGCCACTCTCGGTTAGTGAACATCGATAATAGATGAGCTTGTCTTGACATCAGGCCGAGTATAGCATATCCATTGCATTTAATTTGGTAGTATGTCACAATATATTCAAATCAATTCGCTACCTGACTCGACTGTCCAAACAACAGAAAACTGGGCTCGTAGGCAACCAAAGTGAAAGGACCAAGTGCAAGATCGCACCCTTACCTGTAAAGACTGTGGCAAAGATTTTATCTTTCCAGTCTCCCAACAAGAACTATTCAATGACAAGGGTTTCAACGACCCGATTCGCTGTCGTGAATGTATCGAAAAGCGCAAGGCCGAGAAAAACGCCATGGGTGGCGGTCGTCCCGGCGCCGGTCGCGGCTTCGGCAACGACTACGGTCAACCTCGACCACAACACCAAATCATCTGTAAAGAATGCGGCAAAGAAGACACAGTCAACTTTAAGCCTAAGTTCCCGAACGATGTCCTTTGTGTCAACTGTTTCCGAGCTAGCAAGGGCCAAGCCCCTCGCACCAGCTTTGGTTCAGACAACATGAGTCAGCCAATGAACCCAGTTATGCCAGCCATGGACTCCAGCATGTCAATGCCAGAGATGCCAGCCGCTGATACAGACTCGGCCGACCACGACGATTTCGCCGCTGCTGCCTAATCGCAACCAGCTAGAATCACAAAAAACCCTCGAGCGATCGAGGGTTTTTTGTTGGCCGGTATGTTAGAACAGCTAGCCGCCACTCGGCAAAGTTCAGTTAAACTGCGGGCGTAGTAGTAACAGTCGAAGGTCGGACCGGTCGCGTTGACTCGGGCTTGAGCATCGCCTTGCGACATTTGGCACAGATTAAAACCGCACCCATAAACTTAGTTAAGTTAGGGCGAACGATCTTTTTGGTCTTGTGCTGTGAGTGCGGTCGATTATAGGCCATTTGTGGATGTTTACCACAGATGGCACAGATATCACGCTCGCTAAATGGGTGTAATTTCATCTTGAACCTTTACTCTCAAAGAATACTTGTCTAATATAACAGAGTAATCTGCTTTTGACAAGGATAAAATGCTCGCTTCTATCGCCGAAAATCCGACTTACTTTTGGCTGACTTTTGCACACTTAGTGATTGCCATCACTATTCATGAGCTTAGTCACGCCTTGGCCGCCAGTCGCTTAGGCGACGATACTGCCGAGGCCGCCGGCCGCATCACCCTCAATCCCCTCGCTCATCTCGACCTGATGGGCACGGTTTTTTTGGTCCTCTTTGGCTTTGGTTGGGGTAAACCGACACCGGTTAACGCCAGTCGACTCGGCTCTCCCAAGCGAGATAGTATATTAGTCGCCTTGGCCGGACCGCTGGCTAACCTCATTTTAATCGGACTCTGGATCGGACTCCTGTTAATCTTTAGCCCAGAGCTCAATTCGGTTGCCTGGGACTTTTCCAGAATTGGCATTCAGCTCAATTTAGTTCTCGCCCTCTTTAACCTCTTGCCCTTTCCCCCACTCGATGGCTCGGCGATTCTGATGGCGCTATTACCGCCTCGGGCGCAGCTCTTTTACACCATCTATGGGCAGTGGACGCTGCTAATCTTAATATTTCTCAGCCTAATCGGCGTTAAATTTCTCGAGGCCTTGATTAGCTGGCCGATTCGTCTCTTAAGCAATATTTTATAAATAATTCATATTTTTGACCCTTTTATTCATTAGAGGATTCTGTTAGACTCGGTCTAATTCCGAATCGCGTTGTCGTTTGGCTTTCAATATTACGCATATCGGGTGCTAGGCTGAAAGGCCCGTCCTATATTTTATCGTTCTGTGGAGCGATAGTGCGGATACCCACGCTGACGACTAGTTGGTTTTTGGCTCCGGCTGAATTACTAACTCCGCTCCTCTTGTCTCAAGGGAGCCAGGTCAGCTTTGCAACCAGAGACAAACGGCAGCCCGATCGGAAGTTATCGGGGCGTAGCGTAGCTGGTTAGCGCGTCGGGCTGGGGGTCCGGAGGTCGGCGGTTCGAATCCGCCCGCCCCGACCAAATGTAAATCAGTTATAGAATAAGGTATTATATTCGTAATGAATATGAATAAGAACGAAATTCTTGGTAACGCTTATCTTGACGGCGATGAGACGCTCCAAGAGCCTGAAATTCCTAAAACATTTGATCTCGATATGTTTCTGAGGCAACGAGAAGCTGAGGTTATTGATCTAAGCGATGAAAGCTCCGCTGAGAGTATTCAGCTTATTCGCTTTAGACATAACCAATCACTGCCTGTCGATCTACCGACTGGCTATTGTTTTATTGGTGGTGTAGCCAGAAATGTTATTCTCTCCGAATTTGGTGAAACGACCAATGCACCTCGAGACCTGGATATTGTCGCAGTAGCCGATCTTCAACCCGATCATAGCCTAATGAGAGAGC
>CAYGIW010000013.1:3866-10913 GCA_964350035.1 uncultured Candidatus Saccharibacteria bacterium | reverse complement strand
CTATAAACCAAAAATGAGCAGTGAGCGGAGAGGCTACAAAAACTCTTATACTTAAGCACTAAACCGATAGGTACATAAAACATACCACCTGGACAATCTAGCTATACAAAAAAACAGAGGATCTGACTGCTGACCGACCTAAACAACAGGTTAGTCATTACTCGTGGCGCTAAACACTTTTAACGCTCTGGCCGTAACGGTAGATAGCCTGATTTGCTAGTAGTTGAACCTGTTTCTAAGCTGAAAGTCGTCACCCGCGGACAGATAATGAATAGATTTAAGAAACAGCGTCCGACCAATAGTTCCGAGTGGTACACTCGCCCCATTGAGCGAGTTAAGCTAACCGTAGTCCTCTCTTGAGTGACGGTCTAGTGGAAAACCTTACCGACTTGGGACAAAGTCGTCACCGACATTTCGCATCGCCATATCGCATCGCCGGGTCTTTGGGTGGCTGAAACAAAAAACCGAGCGCTCGCGCCCTCAACAGAAAAAGCATAGCCTATATTTTGGGCTAGAAGGTCAAGTTATTTTTGAGGACGATAAAATACTGGCGGAACAAAACCAATAGTCTTAATGGGCCAAATAACGGCTAGAGCTCGGCCGATCAGGAAGCGGCGCTCGACCGGACCATAGATACGCGAGTCAGAGGAGTTTTCGCGGTTATCACCGACTAAGAAATACTCATCGGGACCGAGTTGCCACTGTTTATTCTGACCGGTTTGTCCGGTGGTAAATTCGGCGGGAATATAATCCTCGAGTAACGGCTGACCGTTAACAAGTAGAATATCATCGCCGAGCGCCACCTGTTCGCCCGGTAAGGCAATGATGCGCTTAATATATTTGACCTTGTCAGGATCGCCAGGAAAGCGCAGGGTGACGGCATCGCCTCGCTCTGGAATGCGCCAGCGATAACTCAACCGGTCGATGATAATGAGCTGCCCGTCCTCGAAATTAGGGAACATCGAGCGGCCATTGACAATATTGATCGTCGCCACAAAGGCGGTGAAGAGGCCAAGAAAGACAACAAAAAAAATCAGCCCCTTCGCCAACTCATAGAAACAACCGGAGGCGTATAGGAACTGATTAAAAAATCGCGACATTTCCCTCCTTGAACCTGTTGTAATCGGACTTACCTAGGCTGCCGAGGTATTACTTGGCAGCAGTCTCGGTGGTCGAGGCAACAGGCGCTACGGCCTTGGTGCGACGCTTAGCCGCTAATTTTTTGGCCCGTAAATCGGTCTTGGTAGTACCGTTAACTAACTGCTTAGTTAGGTTAGACTTGAGCCGTGAGGCTTTGTTCTTGTGAATGACATCACGCTTGGCGGCCTTGTCGATTACGGCCACAACCGCTGAAAGAGTTTCAGTGGTGACGTTCTTAATGGCTCGACGCAGGTCGGCTTTGATAATGAGATTTTGTTGTCGTTTGGCGAGCGAGGCACGGAGGGCCTTGCGGACTGAAGCGGTTACTGGCATTTAACTCCTCTAATTTGTAGATTGAGTGTAACAGTTTTCTCTAGAATTGACAAGTCTCTGGAAAGTGGTATTATCTAACCTTTGCTAGACACGAAGGATTTTAGATGGAATTATCAGCCAAACAGCAGTCGATCGAGCAGCTCAAGCAAGCACAAAAGATCCTCATCTTAACTCATAAAAATCCCGACGGAGACTCCCTCGGCTCTCTTTTGGCCCTGAAAAAAGTCTTGGAACGGCTCGGTAAAAAGGTGACGGCTGTAGTCAGCGACCCGATTCCGGCTAGCCTAAACTTCTTAGCCGAGCTCGATCAACTAGAAACTGAACTGCGACTCAACCGGGAGTTTGTCCTTCACCTGGACCTGAGCAAGACGCAGGTCGCCAATCTAGGTTATCGCAAGATTGAGGAGAATCAAAAGCTCGCCATCATCATTACGCCTAAGTCTGGCCAGTTCCGACCTACGGATGTCAGCTTTCCCGAGCCAGTCGCTGATTTTGACCTGGTGATCGTCCTCGACACCCCAGACCTTGCCCGTCTAGGTAATATCGGTCAGAACTTTCGCGATCTCTTTTACGAGACTCCGGTCATCAATATCGATCATCATCCCAGCAACGATTACTTTGGACAGGTCAACTGGGTAGAGATTACTGCCACTTCGACCGCTGAGATCTTGGTTGGTTTGATCGAGGCCTTGGCAAGCCCGGAGCACTCGACCAAAGCGCTGATCGACTCTCAAGTCGCAACCGCGCTGTTGACCGGCATCACCACCGATACCGGTAGCTTTCAGAACGCCAATACCACACCCAAAGCCCTGACCATTGCCGCTCAGTTAGTCGCCGCCGGCGCCGAGCAGCAGCAGATCATTCGTCAAATCTACAAGACCAAGCCGCTCTCGACCCTGAAGCTTTGGGGCCGCGCGCTCTCGCGCCTACGCACCGACGAGACACATCGTTATGCCTATACCTATTTAGGACAGGCTGATTTTAGCGAGCTCAAAGCAGAGACGAACCAGTCCTCTGGCTTAATCGACGATCTCTTGAAAACAGCGCAAGGCTATCGGTTTGTCGCCTTAATCACCGAAAAAAACGGTAGTCTACATATTAGTCTTCGCGCCCTCGAGACCGGAATTAATCTCAACGCCTTAGCCACAGCCTGTGGCGGTGGTGGTCACGATCTCGCAGCCGCCTTCGAAATCAAAAACGGCACCCTGAAAGACTCCTTAGAGTCGACTCTATCGCAGATTAACGCTTATCTCGTGAGCCAGCCCGACTAATCGCCACCCGTACTAGTTCCTTAAAGAGCGGATGAGGGTGGTTCGGTCGGGATAAGAACTCTGGGTGAAACTGGGTAGCCATAAAGAAGGGGTGGGCGCTGAGCTCGATGATCTCGACCAGGTCGCCAGTGACGCTAGTGCCCGAGATGATCAGCCCAGCCTTGATTAACTGTTCTCGATACTCATTATTAAATTCATAGCGGTGACGGTGACGTTCTCGCACCACTGACTGGCCGTAACAGCGCTGAGCTAAACTCTTGTCTTTGAGCTGACAGTCGTAGCCACCGAGCCGCATCGAACCACCGTACTCACTTCCGAGTAATAGGGCGTTCTGTTCTGGCATCACATCGATGACTTTTTGCTTGGCGCTGGGCGATACCTCGGCCGTCGTGGCATCGTTCAAACCGGCCTGATGACGGGCAAACTCGATGGTCGCTAGTTGCATCCCGTAACAGAGTCCCAAGAAGGGAATATGCTTGTTCCTGGCGTACTCAATCCCTTTGATGATCCCCTCGATACCGCGGGTGCCGAAACCACCCGGAACAACCAAGGCATCGTAGGTGGCTAGCTCTTTGACGCGCTTCGGTTCGCGTTCGTAAAGTTCGCTATCGATCCAACTCAACTCCACCTGTCGACGCTGACTCCAGCAAGCGTGGCGAATTGCCTCGATGACCGAGACATAGACATCGGGTAAGATAAAATCTCCAGAGTTAAAGTACTTACCCAAGATCGCCACTCGGAGTGTTTTCTTGTGGCTAACGATCTCGTTTGCCCAATCAATATATTCTTTTAGAGCTGGGCTTTTCTTCAGTCTGAGCTGTAATTTTTTAGCGACCCGTTCGGCCAGATTTTGCTCGGCATAAATCTGAGGAATCTGATAGATATTCTTCACATTGGGAGAAGAGATAATATCCTCGGCCGCCAGTCCACAGAGACGGCTCATCTTGAGCTTGCGCGGCTGATCAACCGGCAACTCGGCTCGGGCGATAATCATATCGGCCTGAATACCAGCCGCGTTGAGAGTCCGGGCGGCGTATTGCGTCGGCTTGGTCTTCATCTCGCCCAGTTGAGCCGGAATCGGCAGATAGGAAACTAACAGAAAGATAACGTTCTCTGGTTCTTCTAACTTCATCATTCGGGCCGCTTCGAGAAAGAGAATATTTTGATACTCGCCAACCGTGCCACCGACCTCGACTAAAGTAACTTGAGCATCGGCTGCCTCGGTAGCGTGACGAATTCGAGCGATGATCTCTTCGGGGACATGAGGCACCACCTCGACACACCTACCGCCATAACCGAGGGCGCGCTCGCGTTGAATAACCGATTGATAAACCCGACCGGTGGTCATGTAGTTGATTGAGGTGATATTGCAGTCAAGAAAGCGCTCGTAGTTACCGATGTCTTGATCGGTTTCGTCGCCATCATCGGTGACAAAAACCTCGCCATGCTCGATCGGGTTCATCGTGCCGGCATCGACATTAACATACGGGTCGATCTTGATGGCAGTCACCCTCAAACCGCTTAAAGTGAGGAGTTTGCCGACGGCTGCGGCGGCCGTGCCTTTGCCAACACCGCTCATGACTCCACCAACCACAAAGATATAGGTTTGCCGTGACTTTGCCATCTGAACTCTCCTTCTGATTACTTTTTGAGGTTAACGATTAAGCCTAGGGTTTGTCAAATGAATAAACTTTCATTAAAGTAGGGGAAAGATAAGGACGGCCCTCATGACAGACCTGAAATTAAGCCCCGCCGCACAGGCCAACCTCGACTGGTGGCTGACTAATCCCGTCACCCTTCCCTGGCGGCAACCGATCGAAGAGCTAGTATCGAACGGACAGAGCGAAGAGCTCGAGAACGCCTTTTATCAACGGCTCGAGTTTGGTACGGCCGGCATTCGGGGTCAAGTCGGCCTGGGTACGGCTCGAATTAATGAGCTGATGATTGGCTTAGCCACTCAAGGCCTAGCTAACTACTGCCTAGTCCAAGACGCCAACTCAGCCAAACGAGGGATTGTTGTGGGCAGCGATACGCGTACCAGTAGCCCAACCTTTGTCGCCTTGGTTTGCCAAATCTTAGTCGCGAACGGCTTTCGGGTCTGGCGTTTTCCGGAACCGCGCCAAGTTGGCATGATGAGCTTAGCCATCCGCCACTATCAGGCGGCGGCCGGTATCTATATCTCGGCCAGCCATAACCCACCGAGCGACAACGGCTTTAAATGTTATTGGTCGGATGGGGCTCAAGTTCTGGCTCCGCACGATCAGGGGATTATCGAGGCGGTCGCCGCCGTGACTAAAATTCTGACCACAGAAACTACCGGGACAATCAGCCCGATCGAGTCGGATTTTGACCAACTCTATATTAAAACCGTTCTCAACGAGGGGCTGTTGACCCCGACCGAACGCACGGCCAAACTAGTCTATTCGCCCTTTCATGGCACCGGTCAGTATGGCGTCCTGCCAGTACTGATTGAGGCCGGATTCGACGTGGTAACCGTTAAAGAGCAGATGAGCCCCGATGGTCAGTTTCCCTCTATTACCGGTGGCGTACCTAATCCTCAAAACCAAGAGTCAAACGATCTAACTGCGGCTCTGGTCTTAGCCGAGAAGGCAGACTTGGGTATCTCGACCGATCCCGATGCCGATCGCTTAGGTTTAGTCAGGCCGCTCGAGCAAACAACCGCCATCCTCGACGGCAACCAAACCGCTACTCTGCTAGGCTACTTCATCTGTCAGCGTCTTAAGGAACAGCAGAAGTTGCCTGCCAATGGCTTCTTAGCGCGAACCTGGGTCACCACTGCCATTCTCGATGACATCGCCACCGACTTTAATCTCAAGAGCTATCAGACCTTGGTCGGCTTTAAGTATATCGGTCGCTTAATCGAGGCGCACGAGGACCAGGGTCAAGAAAAGTTCATCTTTGCCGGTGAAGAGAGTTATGGCTGCCTCAAAGGTAGCTACGCCCGCGATAAAGATGCCTCGGTGGCGGCCCTGATCGCTGGCGAGCTGGTCGCTTGGCTCAAGACCAATCACCGGACCATCGACAGCTATCTAGCCGAGATCTATCAACGCTACGGTTACTACGCCTTGCAACCGGTCGATCTCAAGTTTCCGGGAGCCAGCGGCTTTCAAGAGATGCAGAATCTCATGACAAAGCTCCGTCAAACGCCGACGACTAAGATCGGAGCCTGGCCAGTCTCGAAGATCGTTGATTTTGCCGAGGCAGCCGAACCGACCAATATGCTGATTATAAATCTTGACGAGGCCGGGCGAACTCAGGTCATCGTTAGACCATCGGGAACTGAGCCGAAGATAAAACTTTACACTAGTTACTATGCCTCGATGGTCAAGGGGACCAGTGGCGAGGCCTATGATCAGGCGATGGCGCAGGCTCAAGAGCAGTCAAATGAGCTCAAAGCCGCCAGTCAAGCCTGGCTCGAGAGTTTGCGTTAAATCTAGTTAAATTATTAAATTAGACCGAGCTGATTTTTGACTTGGTTCAAAGTTTGAGTCGCCACAGTTGCGGCCCGTGCTTGTCCATCGGCTAAAATCGTCTCTAGTTCGTTAGTTCGATCGAGGTAGTGCTGATAGCGCTCTTGAATCGGGGTCAGGACCTCGATGACACGCTCGGCAACTATCTCTTTGAGTTGCCCGTAACCAAGCTGACCGAACTCTTGAGCGACCTGATCTGGCGAGACGGCCGTATCGGAGAGGCTGGCGTAGATGGTCAATAGATTACCAATACCTGGCTGTTCCAGAGGCGCAAAGTTAATCTTAGCCAACGAGTCTGTCTCGGCCTGTTTAAATTTAGACTTAATCAAGGCGGGCGCATCGCTTAAGTTAACCGCACTGCCGACGATAGATTTACTCATTTTTACCTTAGGGTCGTTAAGGGACATGATACGGGCCCCATTTAAGGGCGTCATGACCTCGGGGACGACGAAAGTTTGCCCGTAGCGTTGGTTAAAACGCATGGCCAGATCGCGGGTCAACTCAAGATGTTGCCTCTGATCCTCGCCGACCGGCACAGACTCGGCCTGATAGAGCAAGATATCGGCCGCTTGGAGAATAGGGTAGGTAAAGAGACCGACAGAGACGTTATGTTGACTGGTTTTAGCCTGTCGAGTTGATTTATCTTTAAACTGCGTCATCCGGCTCAGTTCACCCATATAGGTCAAATTGTTGAGGATCCAGGCTAGTTCGCTATGCTGGGGGAGCTGCGACTGAGCAAAGATAACTGATCGCCGCGGATCCAGCCCACAGGCTAGATACATCGCCAAGATCTTGTAAGTGTTCTCTTTGAG
>CAYGIW010000013.1:1786-3766 GCA_964350035.1 uncultured Candidatus Saccharibacteria bacterium | reverse complement strand
CGCTGATGTAAAGACTACTTGACATTAACTCTAGTCTCGATATAATCAGGGTTGTACAGCCCTTAATTAATCGAGAAAGGAGACTAATGGCTACTACTGTTCGCCCCTTGGCCGATCGAGTCATCGTCAAGCCAATCGAAGCCGCCTCGACTACTGCGTCAGGCATCGTTTTACCGGATTCCGCCAAAGAGACCCCGCAATTAGCCGAGGTTATCGCCGTTGGACCGGGCAAGTTTGATGATGGTCAGCGCCAACCCCTCGAAGTTAAAGTTGGTCAAAAAGTTTACTACAGCCGCTACGCTGGCGACGATGTCAAAATTGACGGTATCGAACACAAGATCATCAGTGAAAACGAGATCTTGGCTATCGTCGAGTAAGATCTGAAGTACGCAAAATAACGCATTAAATATAGGAGTTTAGAATGGCAAAACAGATTAAGTTCGGGCAAGACGCCCGCTCCCTGATGCTCGAAGGCATCAATCAACTCGCTAACACCGTCAAAGTCACCCTCGGCCCCAAGGGGCGTAACGTCGTCCTCGACAAAGGCTTTGGCACACCCGTCATCACTAACGATGGTGTCAGTATCGCCAAAGAGATCTCGCTCGAGAATAAGTTTCAGGATCTGGGCGTCCAGTTAATTAAAGAAGTAGCCAGTCGAACTAACGATGTGGCCGGTGACGGTACCACTACTGCCACCATTTTGGCTCAGGCCATGGTCACCGAAGGGGTTAAGAACGTTGTAGCCGGAGCTAATCCGGTCGAGCTGCGACGCGGCATTGAAAAGGCCGTCGAAACTGTCGTCGCCGAACTCAAAAAGAACGCCAAAGAGATCAAAGATCAGGCCGAAATCGCTCAGGTCGCTGCCATCTCGGCTAACGAAGTAGCCATCGGTGAACTGATCGCCGAGATTATGGACAAAGTTGGTCGCGAAGGAGTGGTTACTGTTGAAGAGTCGCAAACTCTCGGTCTTGATAAAGAGATCGTCGAGGGCATGCAGTTCGACAACGGCTATGTTTCTGCCTATATGGTTACCGACTCGGCCCGCATGGAAGCTAATATCGAGGATCCATTTATCCTGTTAACCGATAAAAAGATCTCGGCTATTGCGGATATTCTGCCGATTTTAGAAAAGTTAGCTCAAACCGGTAAAAAGGATCTGGTCATCATCGCCGAAGATGTTGACGGTGAGGCCTTAGCCACCTTGGTTGTTAATAAACTCCGTGGCATCTTTAATGCCTTGGCCATCAAGGCACCGGGCTTTGGCGATCGTCGCAAGGAGATGCTCCAGGACTTAGCCGTTCTCACCGGTGGTCAAGTTATCAGTGGTGATACCGGCATGAAGCTTGTAAATGTTGAGTTAACTGCCTTGGGTCGGGCACGTCGCATCGTTGCTGACAAGGATCACACGACAATTATCGAGGGCAAGGGCGAAAAGACCGCGATCACCGAGCGAGTCGGTCAGATCAAAGCCCAGATCGAACGGGCCACAGGTAGCTACGACCGAGAAAAGTTACTCGAGCGAGTTGCCAAACTGGCCGGCGGCGTCGGTGTTATCAAGGTTGGGGCCGCCTCGGAAGTCGAAATGAAAGAGAAAAAACTCCGTATCGAAGATGCCATCGAAGCCACTAAAGCGGCGCTCGAAGAGGGTATCGTCGCCGGTGGTGGTGTCGCCTTGGTTGATGCCATCAAGTCGCTCGATAGCCTCAAGCTCGAGGGCGAAGAGGCGCTGGGTGCGCGAATCGTCCGTCATGCCTTAGCCGAGCCGATGCGCCAGATTGCTATCAACGCTGGCAAAGATGGTAGCGTCATCCTCGAACAGGTTAAGAATCAGGCCAAGGGCATTGGCTACAACGCCGCTAACGATAGCTTCGTCAATATGATCGAAGCGGGGATTATCGATCCGTTGAAAGTAACTCGTTCAGCTTTGCAGAATGCGGCCTCGGTAGCTGCCTTAATCATCACCACCGAAGCGGCTGTGAC
>CAYGIW010000013.1:0-1686 GCA_964350035.1 uncultured Candidatus Saccharibacteria bacterium | reverse complement strand
TTGCAGTCGGAGTTGGAGTTGAAGCCTCTGGCGAGGCAGAGCTAAAGTTATTCGGTAGGGCACTGGCCGGCAGATATTCAATGACCGGTCCAGCATTAGGTACACCGCTCGAGCGCCGCTCGATAAAGCTGACCAAGAAGTTAGTCAATGGCTTGAGGCTGTTGATGCCGGAGAGACGATTGAGAATACCTAGGAGGCTACCCAAGACGATCGCTGCCCCGATGGTGGCGCCGATTGCCGAGATGGCTCCGCCCCAAAAAGAACGCCAATAGCTTTGGCCCTTGAGCAGGTCGCGGTTAACTGCAACTAGTTCATCGAGACTGTAATGGAGATTTTTTAGATCGTCAGGATTCAAAGCGCCCCTCTCTACGCTTTAAGCATACCATTTTTAAGCGTTTACTGCTTGACTCTCTCAACATAATCGCCAGACTCGGTACTGATGCGCACGATGTCGCCCTCTTTGACGAACATCGGGACTTTGACGGTGGCACCGGTTTCGAGTTTGGCCGCTTTGAGGACGCTACTGACCGTGTTGCCGGCTACAGCCGGTTCGCTATAGGTGACTAACAGGTCAACCTTGGGCGGGAGATTAATGCCGATTGGACGGCTGCCGAAATACATCGCCTCGACAGTCGAGCCGTCTTTGAGCCAATTAGCCTTGTCGCCGAGTAGGGCGAGTGGCAGTTCGAGCTGATCAAAGGTTTGGTTATCCATAAAATGCAGTTTATCGCCCTCGCGATAGAGAAAGTTCACTGGCTGACGATAGAGATTGGCCTCGTCGAGACGGTCAGAATCACGAAAGCTTTCGTCGGTGATAGCACCGGTCAAAAGATTACGAAATTTAGCCTTAAGAATACCGCCGCCACGGCCCAACTTGGTGTGCTGGGCCGATTCGACGCGGTAAGGATCGCCTTTGTAGCTGACGTAATTGCCAGCCTTGACCTGAGCGATAGATAAAGCCATCGATTAACGACTAACGTAGGGGATGAGCGCCATAAAACGGGCTCGCTTGATGGCTTGAGTTAGTAAACGCTGATGCTTAGCGCAGGCGCCAGAATCTTTGCCGGATTTAATCTTGCTCCAGCTACTGATGTAGCGGGTAAGAATCGAGGCATCTTTGTAATCGATTGCGACGACCTTGCGTTTGCAGAATTGACACTCTTTTTTCTTCATAAAATTCCTTTAGTTATAAAATCAGTTGATAGAGGCGTCGATTAGAAGGGGATATCGTCGAGATTGATCTCTTCGCTGGCGGGAGTTGCAGTCGAATCGGCCTTTTTGGCGCCACGACCACGAGGGGCGGCAGAGCTAGCCGAGGCGGTTTGATCGATTTGCTCGTTGGCCTCTGGTTGGCTGCCGATTAGATCTTCGACTGAGTCAAAGCTAGCGCCAGAGTTAGCGCCACCGGGTCGAGGCGTCAGAGGAACAAAGTCATCGACAACGATTTCGGTGCGACGCATCTTGGCTCCGTCGGGCGCATCCCAGGAACGAGTTTGTAAACGACCCTCGACATACACCTTGTTGCCTTTTTTGAGGTTGCCAGCAATAAACTCACCGGTCTTGGCCCAAGCTACGCAATCATGATATTCGGTCTGATCAACGAACTCGCCAGTGGTCTGATTTTTGTAACGACGGTTGGTGGCGACAGAAAAGCTGCAGACGGCCTGGCCAGATGGGGTGTAGCGC
>CAYGIW010000012.1:0-11283 GCA_964350035.1 uncultured Candidatus Saccharibacteria bacterium | reverse complement strand
ATACTCTGTTGTTCCAAATGAATCAGGTGCTCGCTCGGGTTCTGGGACTAGGTATCCTTCGTGATGCATTTATCTCTATTCGTTTAAAATTTTGTATATTAGATGATTTTATTGAGTTGTTTCTTGTTACGATCGCATTTGTTCAATTGAGCCAATATTAGATCGAAGATTTCTTGGCCACGTTCGTTCATAGTCAAATTATAACCTAATTGCTATATTATTATATAACTTATGATTAAGAAGAGTATTAACCATCGGATCGGTATCGACGCTGACGAAGTACTTTGGGGCTGTATCCCGCATTTTTTAGCGTATTATAACCAGAGATTTCAGACGAATTTTGGCCTCGAGAGCTTTCAGGCCCAGGATTGGGCGCGAGCGCTCGAGGCAGAGCCCGAACATGTTAGCCAAAGCTATCTTGATTTTCATCAGGCCGGACACGGTTACGAGCTTCAGCCTCTGCCCAACTCCTTCGAGGCCCTCAAGCTCATTCGTGATCACTCGATTCAGCCACCGATAGTGATTTCGGCTCGACTAACACAGCTCCGCCAAGAGACTGAGCAGATGGTAAATCAGCACTTCCCAGCCATCTTTGCCGATATTCAGCTCGGTGATCATTTCGGACCGAATCGTCGCTCCAAAGCCGAGATCTGTCGCGAACATAATGTTGAGATCTTAATAGAGGACGATATTAAGCACGCACTTCCAGCCTCGAAAGCAGTCAAAGAAGTTTTGCTCTTTGGCGACTATCCTTGGAACCGAGTGACCGACTTGCCGGCTAATGTCAAGCCTGTTAAGGACTGGTCAGCCGTCTTGGCCCATTTTAATTTAGTTCAGGAAAAATAATGACAGAGCAATCTCAAGAGATAATGAACTTGCCGGATGACGAGCGTATTCCACTAGAATATCGCAGCCTTTGGCGACCGTTTCAGGCAAACGGCATGACGCTTTTTCATTTGACCACACAGGCTAATCTAGAGTCGATTCGTCTCGCTGGTCAACTCATACCCAAAGATCCGGCACCGCGCAACTGGGCTGGGATGTCAGCCATATTCCTGGCTAATCCGAGCGATCCGATTTATGCACGATCTTTGCCGCATGTTTTGGCGCATGCCCAGAAAAAGGGTGATCGACTAGTTCGATTATATATCGAGACCGAGAACTCTCTTTACCATTCAACTGATCCCGAGCGGACCTTTCAAGTAATGTCGCTTGATCCGATTAGCACCGCCGATATCGTCAAAATTGAATATCTGGACTAATCAATACTCTATTGAGTAATCTTCTGGTATAATAAGCGTAAGACTAAAAGAAAGATCTCTATGAATCACGAATCAGTCAAGCAAAATTCAGCCGCTAGCGGTGGTGCGGTTTACGGCCTCGGTTTTATCGGCGCCTTAATCTATTTCTTTCAACAGGCTAACGATTTCGGTGATTTTATCGGCGGCTTCTTTATGGCAATTTTCTGGCCAGCCTTTATGGTCCATCGGGCGCTCGAACTCCTCAACTTTTAAAGTCGACTATTATTTAAGTTAGATCTAGCGCATAATTAGCTTACGATGAAGCGCATAGTTCTAATCTGGTTAGCGGTAGCAACAATCGCTTTGATTGGCTTGGCCGGAACTAACTATTTTTTAGATTCTCGACAGAGACGAAGCAGAAATAACTCTGGTTCGACTAACTCCAAGGGTGGTAATAATAAACGCTTCACTTTAACTCAAGAGTGGAGTCGAGGCCAGTGTCGAGGTAGCGGTCCCGTTGAGTTTACCCACTACCCGATGAATTTGTCCGATGTGGCGATTATTTTGCCTTACGGACTGATGGCTGGAGCTCATGTCACTCCCATTGATCACATGTATTTCTCTCCTAAGGATTTTCAATCGCCGCGTGACCTGTATCCTGTCTACGCTATTGCCGATGGTACCATCGTCAATATCTCGCATCGTGGTAGCTTTGTCGGCGATCAGCAAAAATCACGCGTCACCGATGAGTATCGCATCGATGTTGAATATAACTGTTCGTTCTACTCTTATTATGACTTGATCACTTCTTTATCTCCGCGTTTAAAGGAGCTGGCGTTGAGCGGTTTAGCGCAAAAGTCGAGTTCTACCGATGTTAAGGGCGGTTGGACGGTCAGTGAACGTGTGGCGATCAAAGCCGGTGAAGAGATCGGGCGCATCGGAGGGCAGACGCTCGACTGGGCAGTCTACAACACCGATGTTAAGCAGGCTTTTATCGTGCCCGAACACTATGATCGCGAGATCTGGAAGGTCCATACCGATCTTCAGGCGTTTGACTATTTCCGATCCGATCTTCAACCAGCTCTTTATCAACTTTTGGCCAGACAGGTTGCTCCGCGCCTTGGTGAGATTAACTATGACCGCGATGGTTATCTAGTTGGCAACTGGTTTAAAAAGGGCACCAACGGCTATGCTGGCTCCGATCAGTCGCGTTATTGGGACGGACACTTGAGCCTGACCTATGACTATATCGATCCGACCCAAATTCGCTTTTCAGTTGGTAACTTTAAGGGCGAGGCCAAGCAGTTTGGTGTCAATAATAACGCTCCCGATCCAAAATCTATCAATCAGGCTAGTGGATTAATCAAATACGAATTAGTTAATTATGAATATTTCGACCAATCAACAGGTCGTTCTTGGCGTACTTCGGACGGTCCAGTTAGTCAACCGGTTGCCAAAAATTCTCCTAAGACAATCGCCGGAGTTGCCTTGATCCAGCTCATTGCCGATCGGCAGTTGAAGCTCGAAATCTTTATTGGTCAGTCAGCTGACCAGGTGTCACAGTTCACAGATCAGGCTCAAATATACGAACGCTAAGGGTACGGACAGTAACCTAACAGGTATTGTCTGGAATAGCTTTCGCCGGACAGGGTTCGGCGTTAGAGGGCTGCTTATCCTCTTCGGTATTAGGCGTAACGTCTGGCTTCGGAGTTTCGTTATCAACGGTAGGTGTGGGTGTAGTCTTGACCGACTTTTCTACCTTCGGAGTTGCGGTTGGAGTTGCAGTTGGAGTTGCGGTTGGGGTGGCGGACGAGTTAGGAGTTGGACTTAATGTTGGGCTAAGTGCCGGGCTTTCGACAGCTGTTGCTGTTACGGCTTGATCTAATTGCAGATTTTCCGTCAAAGTTTCTAACCGTTTAATGGCTTCAGGATCGCTCGACTTAGCGGTAGCTAGGGTCTCTTTGTTTTTCGTTGAGGCTTCTGCCACTGTATTTTTTAGAGCGGTGACCTCGGCTAGTTTAGAACTAATATCGAGGTTAACGGCCGCAGTAGTAGCCTCACCCTGAGAATCAAGCGCTGCTTTGACGCTTTGATTGACCGCTACCTCATCCTTGATGATTTTAATTACCGTAACGGTGCGATCTATAGCTTTTTCAGTAGTGCTTTGCGCTAAGGCTTTAGTCTGGACGGAGGCACTACTGCCGAGGACATTAACCTTGATCTCTTTGATCTGGCTCAAGCTACTTTCGACTGCACTCAAGGCTATCTGATCGGCATTGGGCTGTTTCTTGACTTCGATTTTTTTGATTAAAGTAGCAGCCGAGGCTTGGGCGGCATTATAGGCGTTGAGCTGTTTGGTCGCGCAACCCTGATCGTTACTCTCAATAGCAGCATTGATTGTCGCGGTCGAATTGGCAGCCTGTTTGAGCTTATTCTCCACTTTTTTATTAAGATTAAAGCTAAAGGCAGCCACTAAATTATCCTGAACGGTTTTCAGACTAGCGCTGATGGTGCAGGGCTTGACGGTGATACCGAGCACTTTGTTGGCGACTATGGGGCCTGTCGTGGTCGTTGGTAGCGCCTTGATGGTACTGACCTCGGTGACTACGATAGGGGTTGGTGTTGGCGTAGCGGCTGGCGATACCGGCTGAGCCGTCGTGATAGTGGCCACAGGTTGCGGAGTCGGGGTTGGTGTTGGTGTCGCACCAGCTCGAGTAAACGGCACTGTTACAACGTTATTATTCTCGTTACCTTCGGTGAGTTTGTTATTAGCATCGAGCTTAATAGACAGACTGACAGGATTGTCGGACTTTAAGATCTCGATGGGGTAACCCTGTTTGATTGACGCTCCGGCCGGTATATTCATCATGATTTGAAAAAAAGATTCTGTGGCCAAGCTGAGGGTGCGACCGTTATCTAAGGTGACTGTTATCTCTCGAGACGGTTCATATCCTGAATAATGACCGATAAAACCGACCGAACCCAGATTGGTTATTGAGTAGTCGAGGTCATAAATCTCGCTGTTTTGACCGTAGAAATTAGTCCGCTTTATAATAGAAGTAACGTTAGGTTTAAGATCGATGGCCGGCAACGAGACAGTCTTAATATTGTTTGCATTGTTAATGTCACTGTCTTCTAAGGAAGCACGAGCCTTGACTGCCTGTCGATGTCGAAATCCAGTGCCCTCGTTGGCGATGAACTTATGAGTTTGACCAGCCGGAATAATGAGATTACTGCCCAATGGCGAGTAAGCACCGAAAAGCGTCTCGCCGTATGTTGTATAGATATTATTTTCTGGCAGAGCCGCGTCACTACCGTTTAGCAGAGTGATTCTTGGTCGTAATAGACCCTTGAATTCGGTTGTTCCGATATTCTTAATATTGATGGCGCTAGGTTTACCGTTGATTGGATTGAACTCTACACTCTCGACCGAAAGATCGGTTGTAATTGGGGCAGCGAGTGTCGTAACAGGGATAATAAAGGTTAAAAGTAGAATTAACTGTAAGAGATTTCGTCTCATAACATTACTATAGGCTATATCTAGCTCAACTCAAAGTAGCTAACTTAAACCGCTTATATTTACCTTGAGCGCCAGCGACTAGGCTGAGCTGACGATCTTTGCAGCCAAGATGTTTGGCCAGCGATCGCTGAATCGCTCGATTAGCTAGACCGTCTTGAGCCGGCTCTTTGACATAAATATGGAGAGTACCAAAGAGATCGCTCTCGACTCTTGGACGAGAGTTGCTAGGATGGGCAATAATTTCAATCTGTTGCATACTTTTATTATATAGGAGATATAACAAACGGACTCATCGCAGAGTCCGTTTGTTGGTCTTGTTAGTGTCCGATTAGCTGACTTGGACCTCGATCTTTTTTGGTTTAGCGGCCTCCGCCTTAGGAATCTCAATCTTGAGCATGCCATGATTGAAAACTGCTTTAGCCTGATCGGCCTGGACGCTAGCTGGCAAGATTAAGCTTTGTGAAAAGCTACCTGAGCGTAACTGACGCTGAAAATAGTTGCGTTTGGTCTCGGTAGATTCAAACTTAGTCTCTCCGCTGACAGTTAGAGCGTCTCCGGTGACGTTAATATCAATATCTTCTGGCTTAACGCCCGGCAGCGCCATCTCGGCAATCACTGAGTCTTCGGTTTCATATATATCTGCAGCAATATGACGTAGATTATGACTCGATTCCTCCCATAGATCGGGCCAACGCATTAGCTCCTCAAGAGCCTGTCCTAATGGACGCTCGGATAATGAATATCGCTCTGGGCGACGACGGATGATGGTCATACCACACCTCCAATTTGACGGTTATTAATTAAAATGTAAACAACTCTTTACATTTTGTCAAGGGGTGGAGTAATGATCAAGTTTAGTGGCAGTAGTCGCTCTGTGCGCCAGCGTTACTATCTCCAGCCGGCAAAGCTTTGACGATGGCCTGATCTGCGGCAACTAGATAATCAAACCAACAGACCCCGTGCGCGCCGAGCTGTTTAAGTTCGGGATGAGCTGCTTGCCAGGCGGCAGTCTGACTAACGGCATTAGGCTTTTTGAGATCGTAAAGGCCAAAATCAACTGTAGTGCGTTTAAGCTCCTTGAAGCCAACTTCGGTGGCGATGACGGTTCCGGCTTCGAGGCGTAGCGGACTGATTGGGTGAGTTTGTGACTGATCTGGTAAGGGAGCGGGGAGTGCGGCTATCGAGCTAGCTAAATCTGGTCCAACTTTGGCTAAGTGATCAAAACGCATTAGCCAACCGCAATCGGTTTGCAGATCAATTAAAATCTGTTCCTCGCCCATTTCTAGGTAACGGCTACCTTCGTAAAGGGTGGCAGTAGCCGGTAAGGTAATGGTGACATTATTGGTGATGTTATCGAATGAGAGTCCGCCATGGGCCTTGTAATCCCCGCCTCGTTCTTGACCGGGATAGAGTTTGGCGGTGGCCTTGGCAAGATCTGGGCTTAAGCTTGAAGATAGCGGAGCATTATCGTAACATGGTTGATTTTTAGCCACCTGTCCTTGCCAGTTTTGACCATTGAACCTATATAAAGAAGTTTTTGCACGAGATTGAGTTTGTGACTGTGATTGTGTTGTTTCGCCTTGTGGCGTATCGGTTCTGACGGTTTTTTGTTTCTTGGTTTGGCCGAGGATATAGCCTCCAATTAAAAGAACTACGATGAGACCGATAATGATAATGGGCGAGATACTACCCCGACGGAGATATTTTTTGTCCACAGTCCTCCTTAATTATTTTAATAATATTTTACCTTGTTTTCTGCTATCATACTAAGTGTAAGTTGAATAAGGAGTTCTATGATTAGGTCACGATTGGTTGTTCTAGCCATCGTCAATACGCTGGTATTGAGTCCGGCGTTAGCCCTGGCGGCTGGCGATATACTCAGCCCTTGGCAACGCTTTGGGCTGAATCTACGAAGCGTTTTTGCCCCAGAGGATCAGAAATTAGAGATTGCCGAGAAGCTCTTTAAGCACGAAACGGCAAAACTGGAAACAGAGTCAGATCCGACAGAAAAAAAGCGCTCCCTTGAGCAGCTCAGTAAGCGGGCAGAAAAGCTCCAAAAACTAGCCGATCGTCTCGATGATAAATTGGCTAATCAGCCCGAGAAAAAGGCGATGCTCGAAGCCAAGCTCGCTGCCAATCAAGAACGAATAGAGCGACTGATTACCTCAAACGAGACTCAGAGCTCGGCCGATCTCAAAACTTTAGAGATGCTAAACGAAGACTTTAAGCAGCGTATTGACCCCGCCAACAAGGCCCTTCGCGATCAAGCCAAGAAAGAGTTCGAGGCTAAGAAAACAGAATTAGAGGCCCAGAGAGAGGCACGTAAGCGGGCGCTCGAGTCTTCTCGCGAAGCTGACAAGCAGTCGGCAGAACCCAGACCCTCTTCGTTAAAAGACGAAGAAGATACTAATGAAAAAACTGCAGATTCTGAAATCAAAGAAAAATCAAAGTCTGAAGCGAATAGAGAGAATCTCGATGAACGAAAAGTTCAAAAAGAAGAGTATCAAAAATTACTAGAAGCCAGTAAGCTCAAGCGTGAGGCGGCCAAAGAAGCAGTTCAAGAGGCAGCCAAAGAAAAGCGACGTGCAGAGCAAGAAAAGCGTCAAGAGCTAAAATTAAACAAAGCAACAACGCCCGAGCCAAGCGAGAAGCCCGAGCCAAGTGAGACACCAAAACAATAAATAGGCGAAATATTTAGATATTCGCCCGTATATTCTCAGTAATGCTGAAAAGCAGAGGTGATATGAACACAGTACAGATTGATCGGATAGGCCCAGAATATCTTATCGAAGTCAGTAAGCCCGATCTCGGTATGCATGGCTTTCTGGTTATCGATTCTACTAAGCTTGGTCCCGGTAAGGGCGGAATCCGGATGACCGAAAGCGTCACTGCCGACGAGGTTTTTCGTCTGGCTCGAACCATGACTTATAAAAATGCATTAGCCGATATTCCTTTTGGCGGCGCCAAAGGGGGGATCGTCTGGACCGGTGGCGATATCGAGGCGAAGCGTCGAATCGTAATGAGCTACGCCAAGGCCATAGCGCCATTTATTCCCTCTCGCTACATTGCTGGACCAGACGTTAACACCGGCGAACAAGAGATGGCCTGGATTGTCGAGGCGGTCGGCAATCTCAAGGCAGCAACTGGCCGACCAGCGACTCTCTGTCGAGTAGACGGCCGCGAGTGTGGTCTACCCCACGAACTTGGCTCAACTGGATTTGGTGTGGCCGAGGCCACCGAAGTAGTGACTCAAGTTGTTGGCGATGATTTGCGCCATCTAAGCGTCGCAATCGAGGGATACGGCAATGTCGGACAATTTGCCTTTAGACATCTGGTGGCCAAAGGTGCCAAAGTGGTGGCAATTGGCGACAGTCGTGGCACAGCGGTTCTGACTAATGGCCAATTCGACGAGTCGGTACTATTAAAGCTCAAACAAGAGAAACAGAGCGTCGCTAACTATCCTGGGGCTCAAGCATTAGATCGAGCGGCTATCTTTAGTCAGCCGGTCGATATCTTGATTTTAGCTACTGTCACCGATGTGATTACCGAACAGAACCAGAACTTGATCCAGGCTAAATATATTATTCAGGGCGCCAATATTCCGATGAGTGAAAAGATAGAAACCGAGCTCTGGAATAGCGGTAAAATCATCGTCCCCGATATGATCGCTAACGCCGGTGGCGTTATTTCGTCGTACGCAGAGCATATTGGCGTTGGGGCCGAGCAGATGTTTGAGCTGATAACCGAAAAGATTCGACCTCGAGTCAAGGCCGTTATGGGCGAGGCAATCAGTACTAAAACGCCACCCCGAGAGGTGGCGCTAGCTCAGGCCGAAGCACTACTGAAATAGCTTAATTACTGTCGAGTTGACAGTTTTGGCAGATACCCTCAAGTTCAATCGAGTGATGTTTGATTTTAAAGCCTGTTTTCTGACTGATCTTTGATTCGGCATAGGCCAAGAGATCGTCATCGATATCGACAATTTTACCGCAGAGCTGACAGGTTAAATGGTGGTGATGCGGTAAGTCAGCCCACTCGTAACGACTACCGCGCTCTCGCCAATCAATCCGGATAATTTTCTGCTCAGCTTCGAGTCGTTGAACGATTCGAAAAATTGTCGAAAAGGCGGTCTTGGGTAAAGATCGCTTGATAAAAAGATGGAGCTCGTTCAAAGCAATCGGAGCGGTGTAGCTCGAGAGGATTTGCTCGACTGCTTCGCGAGTTTTAGTTTGACGATGCGCAGGTGTTTTGGACATGACCACAGCATAGCAAGTTGTTAGCTAAAGTGCAAGATGTTTGCGTTAGGTATCAAACGTCTCTGCTACGCTTAGAGCATTCATAATTTGCGCCTGCAGTATCCATTGCAAATTATTTGCACTATTCTCACTTTTTCGTATGATATGAGTATGTTTCGTCTCAAAATTCAACCATTCTTAACTCATCCGAGCCGCTGGCTCTGGTTATTGATACTCTTCGCTATAAGTTTAGCGGTGCTATGGTCGAGCCAAACTTCGCCTCTGTCCAATCGCCAGCCATCTGCCTCAACTAAAATACTAGTGAGTATCGAACCCTATCGATCGCTAGTGGCAGAACTAATCGGGCCGGATTTAGCCGATCAGTTTTCGGTTGAGTTGATCACACCGCCGAGTGTCGAGCCTCACGATTATGAACTAACTCTCTCGGACCGATTGAATCTCGAAAACGCCGACTTGATACTTGTTAACGGTCGGGGACTCGAACCGTATCTCGAGGCCATTAAAGTTAAGCCTAATCAAGAGCTCATAGTTGCTGCCGAAGCGCTCGAGCCACCGCTCAATCAGAATCTAATCGATGATCCGCATCTCTGGCTTGATCCAACCAACCTAAGCCCAGTCCTTCGAGAGCTATCGATGGTTTTAAGCCAGCTTCGTCCTGATTTAGCCGAGTCACTTAAAACACGTGAAGAGGCGACGAATCTATTGATCGCCGAGCTCGATCAGGCCTATAGTCAGGGCCTATCTCGCTGCCAACGACCACGCTTTATTACGACACATCAAGCCTTTGCCTTTTTAGCGACTCGCTATCAGCTGCAACAGCTTGGCTTGGCCGGTTTAACACCCGAAGCCGAACCAACGGCTGAAGAGCTGACTACGCTAACTGTTACGATTCAAGCTCAAGGCGATCAGGCGATCTTCATCGAGCCGCTTTCGACTAATCGAGCCGCCTTAACCTTGGCAAAAACTCTCAATCTCGAGATACTAACTTTAAATCCGATCGAGGCCCGGACAGCTGCCGAGACTGCCGCTCAAAAAGATTATTTTGACTTAATGCGAGAAAATTTAATTAACTTACGACAAGGACTTGATTGTGTCTAAGACCGTGATTAATCAGCGCTTACTCGAGATTCGCGATCTCAGTTTTCAATACGGTACCGAGAAAGTCTTAACTCATCTGAACTTAAGTATTGATTCCGGTGAGTATCTTGGGCTCCTGGGTCCTAACGGATCAGGTAAGAGTACTTTAATCCGCCTCATTCTTGGCCTAATTAAGCCGAGTAGTGGCCAGATTGTTTGGCATCAGACTGACTTAGAACAAGTAGGCTATGTGCCGCAACGGATTAGTCAAACCGCGCTCGATTCTCCGCTCAATGTGACTGAAATTATTACCTCGGCCTTAGCGCGTCGTCCGATTTGGCCAAATCGCCTAGAAAAACAACGGATCGCCAGTTTACTCAAAACCCTTTCCATCGAAGACTTGGCTCAGAAACAGCTCAGTCAGCTCTCTGGCGGACAGAGACAACGGGTCTTTATGGCTCGAGCCTTAGTCAATCAACCGAAGCTACTGATCTTAGACGAGCCGACAATCGGTGTCGATGGCCCCTCCGAGGAGCAGTTTTTTAACTGTCTAGCCCAACTGCACAGTCAACAAGGTTTAACCATCATCCTCATCTCACATGACCTTGATTCAATCGCTCAGGCCGTTAGTCGGGTGATCTTCCTCAATCATAAGATCTTAGCCGATGGGCCACCCGAGGCGATCTTGACCGATCAGCTCTTGGCTGAACTGTTTCAAAATAAACAGTCACTCTCTCATCAGCATCATCATAGTCATCAGGCTGATCTTTCATCGCAGGTGCAGTTATGATTAATTTTGATTGGCAGACAATTGCCTCGCTTTGGCAGTATGACTTTTGGCGTTATGCGGTTGTGGCTGGATTGGCAATCGGTGTCTTAGCGCCTACAGTCGGTAATTTTTTACTGTTACGTCGCTATGCTTTGCTGGTAGATACCCTGGCTCATGTCTCGTTACTCGGTCTAGCTTTTGGTCTGTTGTGGCACTGGTCGCCAACCTTATCGGCAGTACTGAGCTGTTTGGCAGCGGCTCTCGTGATCGAAACTTTAAGGCAGCGCGGCCGTCTCGGCGGCGAGACGATCTTGGCCCTGATTATGTCGTCAGCTTTGGCACTGGCGACAATTATTCTGGCGCGCTACGGTAATCTCAACCTGACGATCGTTAGCTATCTGTTTGGCTCATTGTTAACCC
>CAYGIW010000011.1:0-11384 GCA_964350035.1 uncultured Candidatus Saccharibacteria bacterium | reverse complement strand
AATCTCTATCTTGCCAATTACTTTGGACTCGATAGAGCTGGTCTTAACACTGACGAGCGGTCAAGTGCTAATTGGCGAGGGGCAGATTGGTGAGCAAACTCAGGCCGATCCAATTATCCAGGTAACCTTAGCGCCAGAGCCAACTCTCGATCAACTTAACCCTCGAATCCTCGAAGCTTTAGAGCGAGCTAGCGCCCTGGTTATCGCTCCCGGCTCGTTTTGGTCAAGCCAGATAGCGGCTCTGTTGCCCCTTGGACTTCACTCGTTAATTAAGGATCGTGGCTCGGACTGGCCAGTTATCTATTTGGCCAATGTTGCCCACGAACGGGGCGAGACGCCGCATTTGGATCTTGTGGCTCAAGTTGAGCTTTTAAGCCAGTATTTAGGTCGTCCGCCAACGATCGTCATCGCCAACCAAGAACTCAGACGCTTTGACCAGGATTTGACTCCACTCGGAGCCGTGCGTCATCTGGTGCCTCCTCAGCCAAGCGAATGGCAGCGGCGTTTACCCGAGACAGAACTACTATTCGCCAAACTGTTGCATCAGCGATCTGATCTCGAGCACGATCATCGTCAGTTAGCCAAAGAGTTAGTCAAGATACTCTCTATGCTAGTTTTGCCCCCTATTTAATGATAAGTTGCCTCTATGCCTGAATTACCCGAAGTCGAAACCATCCGTCGCGGCCTTGAACCGAGAATCGTCGGTCAAACCATCGCTAGTGTTCTGTTGCACTGGCCTAAATTTTGGCAAGGTGACCTGACTTTAGTCGAGGGTCAGAGGGTAGTGGCGGTGCGTCGTTTGGCCAAGGTGCTCTTAATTGATCTCGAAAATCTTCAGACTATCATGATTCATCTCAAGATGACCGGTCAGCTAGTCCATTTGAATACGGTCGGACAGGCGGCAGTCGGCGGCCACCCCGATACCAACTACCGGCAGCCTCTGCCCCATAAGCATACTCACTTAGAGTATCGGTTTGCTGATGGCGGCGTTCTGTATGCCAATGATTTGCGTAAGTTTGGTTGGCATCGACTGGTGCCGACCGAACAGGTCGAGGCCAAGATCGGCCCCAGTTTAGCTGGTGTCGATGCCTCGACAGACGCTCTGACCGCTCAAAAGTTGGCTGAGATATTAGTCAAAAGGCCGAAAGCTCCGATTAAGCAGCTCTTACTTGATCAGTCGTTAATCAGTGGTCTTGGCAATATCTATGTTGCCGAGGCGCTTTATCGTGCCAAAATCCTACCCACTCGTTTGGCCCATACTTTAAACGCTTTAGAGATTGAGGTGTTGGCCAAGGCAGTGCGCCAGATTCTCGCCGAGGCGATCGCCGCCGGCGGCACCAGCTTTAACGATTACTTAAATGTCGAGGGCCAGCAGGGGAGCTTCTTAGAGCAGGCGGCGGTTTATCAACAGGAGAAGTGCCCACTTGGTCACCCGATTCTCAAGATTAAACAGGGCGGTCGGACAACTCATTATTGTGCTATCTGCCAGCAGTGAGTTAGCGCTTGCAAATTTGGCAATAATTCGCTAAGATACGAAGGTATCATCAGGCGCCAGGCCTGATGTGTGACCTTAGAGGCAGCCAAAAGTGGAGCCGCTGTTACCGAATCACTTTGTGGAGCACGTCGTGGAATTCTACCGCATCTTCATGATCGTGGTTGTCGATTGCTACGAACGGGATCAACAGGAGGTTAGAACTGGAAAGTTGTCCTGTAGGGCTGAGGAGAACTATGCGTTCTTTGAACTGACTTTCCCGCCCCAGCGCGGTCGTCCGGTTGCATACAGGGTTCGCGTTGAGCTGACCGATAAGACTCGGTTCGCCGAGAAGCTAATCTGTCCGGGGGCGTTACAGACACAATTGAGCGTGCCTTGCGGTAAGGACGGTCGAGTGCTTACTGTTAGGTTGCATCGACTTGACAGTACAGATGTCACCAATCCCTGGGCCGATCTGCGATTTGAGCTCGATGCTCGTATTCGTAAGATTGGCGAATGGACTCCCCCCAAAAAAATCGAGGAACAAATCCCTGCTCAAGTTTTGGCCGGCAGCTCAGTCTAACTGACGCTACACCGACTGTACGTCTCGAAGCAATTCAATCTCCAGCCTCACTCTCCCCAAAGGCCCTGTCCGCATGTGACAGGGTTCTTTTTTATCTGTCAAGGCTATACAAGCGCTTAACCATCTGTTAATCTTGTGCCATGTCAAATCTGCCTCACTACGCAATTGTTCTGGCTGCCGGCAAAGGCACCCGAATGCAATCATCCACTCAACCAAAAGTTTTATTTCCTATTGCCAACCGGCCAATGTTGGCCCATGTGCTCGATTATTTACAGCAAGCAGGTTTAGCCAACGACCAGATAGTCATCGTGGTTGGCTTTTTAGCCGAGATGGTCGAGGAGCGTTTCGCCCTCGGTTATCACTTCGTCAGACAGACCGAACTCTTGGGTACGGCCGATTCGGCCAAGCGCGCCGAGCCGATCTTGGCTGACAAAGGTGAGGGCGTGACAGTTATCGTTAATGGCGATCAGCCCTTTTTCCGTCCGAGCTCCATTCAACGTCTGACTCAAGCTATTGAGAACGGTGCGACGATGGCCGTCTTAACTGGCGATATGGCCGACCCAGAATTCGATGGTTTTGGTCGCGTCATCACCGATAGCGAGGGTTGTGTCCAAAAGATTGTCGAGGTCAAAGATGCCACCGAGGAGCAGCGGGCAATTCGTCTGATGAACTTGGGCGGTTACGCTTGCAATAATCAGTGGCTCTGGTCGGCCTTAAATAAAATTGAAAAATCACCAGTTACTGGCGAATATTATATTACCGACCTCATCGACCTAGCGGTTAGCGAGGGCAAAAAAGCGGTGGCGATTCAGATTGAGGATCGCGCCGAGGCATTGGGTATTAATACTCTCGAACATTTGGCCGCCGCCGAGGCGATCGCCAAGCAAAGCTCTCGCTAATCATGGCCGCCGAGCGGCGCACAGCCGGCGTGATCTTGCGCCGTTATTCGATAGGCGAGGCGGATCGCTTGCTTTTGACGATGACCCGCGAGCTAGGCAAGGTGCCTCTAATCGCTCGAGGACTGAAAAAACCCCGTTCCAAGTTAGCCGGTCAGCTTGAGCCCTGGCAAATCGTAGAGCTCCGCCTGATTCCGACTGGCCAATATTGGCTAGTAGTCGGCGCCGAGGCCAAGAGCGCTGTCCCCGAACTGGCTCGCGACCTCGAACTCTTTACTGATTTCTCTGCCTTTGTCGAAGTTTACGACCGCCTCATCCCCGAGGCGGCGCCAGATACCGCCAGCTTTGAACTGCTAACCGATCTGATTACGGGCTTGGCTTCGGTAGCGACCGACGCACCTCAGAGCCGATGGCTGATCGCCCTGGCTAGCTTTCGACTCTTGGCTGAACTGGGATATTTGCCAGATTACGAGCTGACTGAAGCGCTCTCGCCGACTGAACTAGCTACGGCTAACTTTTTGACTCATCCGGCTCGCCAACAGATCGAACTCACTACTCGCTCGGTTGAGGACGCTGAAGCGAGCCTAATCGTTGGCGAGGAGCTCATCTGTAGCGTTAATATGGTCAAGTTCTTGCGGCTCTGTCGACAGCTCTCGCTACCCGCCTTGCAACGGATTAAATTAACCAGTCGTGAGCAGGCCGGTTTGAGCTGGTTAGTCGGAGCGATGCTGCGCCAACTACTCGATCGGCCGTTAATTAGCGATAAATTACGCAGCCAATAGCTTGTCTCCAGAGAAGAAATAGCGTAAACTCAGGACACAATGTCTAACTTTGATCCAATTATTAATTTAGCCAAACGCCGCGGCTTCGTCTTTCCCTCAGCCGAAATTTACGGTGGCTTAGGCGGCGTCTGGGATTGGGGACCACTTGGCACCTTGCTCAAAAAACGGATTCAGGCCGCCTGGTGGCGGGCGATGATCCAAGAACGACTCGATATCGTGCCGATCGATTCGGCTATCTTAACCAAGGCCGAAGTTCTCGAGGCCTCGGGACATGTAGCGAACTTTACCGATCCTTTAGTCGAGTGTCATGCCTGCCAGATGCGTTATCGGGCCGACAAAGAGCCCTTTAACTTACCGGCCAACTTAAAGAGTTTGACTACCGAACAGGCGGCGCAATTGGCAGCTATTGCCTGTCCCAACTGTCAGGTGCACGATTGGTTGCCGCCGCGACGCTTTCAGATGATGTTCGAAACCCAACTTGGGGCTGTGGCCGGTTCATCGGCGACGGTTTATTTGCGACCCGAAACGGCTCAGGGGATGTTTGTTAACTTTAAAACAATTCTCGAGACGACCCGTCTCAAGCTACCGTTTGGCATTGCCCAGATCGGCAAGGGTTTTCGTAATGAGATTCAAACCGGTAACTTTATCTTTCGTTCTCGCGAGTTCGAGATGATGGAGTGCGAATATTTTGTTAATCCCGAACACTCTCGAGCCGCTCATCATCAGATGGTTAGCGATCGTTTGCGCTGGTACACCGAGGTACTGGGCTTGCCAGCCGACAAGCTGCGTTTGCGTGATCATGCCGATGACGAACGAGCACACTATGCGGTGGCCTCAACCGATATCGAGTACGATTTTCCTGGCCTCGGCTTTGCCGAGATCGAGGGCATTGCCCACCGTGGCGATTATGACTTAACCTGTCATCAGACGGCCTCTGGCAAAGATCTCCGTTATTTTGATCAGGCAACTGGCGAGCATTTCTTGCCCCATGTCATCGAGCCGGCCGCCGGTCTCGACCGAGTCACCTTGGCCGTTCTCTGTCAGGCCTACCGCGAGTATCCCGGTGGCCGCCAGCAATCAACCGAACAGTCAGCCGACGTAGCCGCTGCTAAAGAGCCCTCGGCAACCGAAATTGAAACAGTTTTGCACTTAGCCAAACAGCTCGCCCCTTATCAAGTGGCCGTTTTGCCGTTGAGTAAAAAGCCCGAACTCCTTGAGCTGACCGATCAGATCATCCACGCCTTGATGGCGGATTTTCAAGTCACTACCGATCACTCTGGCTCGATCGGTCGCCGCTATCGCCGCCAAGACGAGATTGGCACCCCCTGGTGTCTAACCGTTGATTTTCAATCTTTAACCGACAAGTCAGTCACCGTGCGCGACCGCGACACGATGACCCAGGTCAGATTACTTGTCGATGAACTACCAAGCTATCTTTCGAAACTGTTAAGGGGGTTGACCTTTTCACCGAAAAGGCGTATAAACAGTTAACGTCAATCTTGGCGTTAACTGCCGTCTAGCTTGCTAGGCAAAATGGTAGGTGGGTTATGGACTTCGAACCATTGGAGAAGTTTCTGGCGGTCTTGATGGAGTTTAAGCGCGGCTACTCAATCAGTGCCGTCAGTATGAGGAGGTTTCTGAAGTTTATCCAGGTGCTCAACGATCAAGGTCGAGTGCTGTGGAGTGAGCTTTTCGAGCCAGAGGAGATTACTGATCCGGCTATTCGCCATCAGCGTTTGACATGGTGCCTTCGACAACTATTAGAGTTGTCCGAAGTCAGTAGGTGTTTAAGGGGCAATTCGCACTTTTGCGCTGACTGGCAAGAACCGCTCAGGCTATGGCGACAGGGTTACGGAGCAAACCACCACTACCTACCAGCAGGGCTGACTTTGCAGGAGTTTCGGTATATCATCGGAGGCTCCTCCGTCAGTGTGAATTACATCCCTACGCAACTGTATTTACCGATAGAGGCGAATGAGGTTCAGTTTGAACAACTGACCACAAGAGCCGGGGTCGTTTCTCTAGAGGAAAATCCTTTTTTCAAGGACAACTGGTTCCATCCAGCTGACCGTCGTACGATACCGCTGACCTTGACTCTAGAAGAGATTCTATGGGTGTTGCGATATCGACTCACCTATACGAGGGAGGTCTACCCGAAGCAGGTAGCTTGTAGGAACGCTTTGGTGGGTCAGCCGGATGGATCGGATGGAAAGGTGCTAGTCCTCGCACTCCCAGAACGTCCAGAGATCAAAAACCCTCAAGTCGCCAGGCTTAGGTTTGAGTCCGTAGAGCGTACTCACCATGATCTGACCTTTCCGATTGGTGAGTTTCTGTCAGTGGGTCAAGGTCTTGACAGTTCACTTGCCGAGGGCTAAACTAGCGGTAACCAGCGGTGGTATCGCGAGAATCGTTCTCGGCGCAACACGTACAACAACACCACCGAGGTGGGACAACGGGGAGCCTAGCTCATGTCTGGGCTTCCCTGAGTCTCAAGAACCAACTAACAACAGGGCTGCTCGTCGTCTGCCCAACCTAATCAAACACTGCGCCATCATCTATCTCGTCGTCCGTTCCGGCCAGTGCTCCATCAATTGCCCCTTCTCACAAGTGAGGAGGGGCTTTTTTGTTTACGCCTGATCGCAGTGGGTAACTTCAGTGGTTATCCCCTTGACCGTCAGGCGATATAGCCTTAAATTAAGACTGTAGTGGGGAAAGGTGGGGGAAAGTGGATGACCACCAACTCAAGCTAGCCGCTCAAGATTAGGATTTAGCCTCAATGCTCATCGGTGAATATCAGAATAAGCTCGATCAAAAAGGTCGCCTCGCTCTACCGGCGCGTTGGCGATCGGAGTTTGTGACGGGTGGAGTGGTAACGCGTGGCCTCGACGGCTGTCTCTTTGTCTATACCGCCACTGCCTGGGGCGAACTCTTGGCAAGACTGCAACAGCTTTCTGTCACCACCGCTCATGCTCGAGCCTTGAGTCGTCATTTAATCGCCGGGGCTATTGAGTTTCAACTCGATAAACAGGGCCGTCTGCTCCTGCCGCTTTACTTGCGCCAGGCTGTCAATCTGACGACCGAGTGCGTCATCGCCGGTTTGGTCGATCGGCTCGAAATCTGGTCAGCTGGCGCTTGGCAGAGCTATCAAGCTAGCAATCAGGCTACCGTTGCCGAATTAGCCGAGTCGTTAACGATGTAACAGTCGCCGCTGTCAGTTTACTGAGGGTGAGGAGAGCTTCAGTAGACTGACACCGCTGACGGTTAGTCAGAGTTAAAAGCAACTTAAGAATTAGGTTTACGATGACAGAATTAGTTCACCAACCAGTGATGCTCAAGCCAGTTATCGAGGGCTTGGCCTTAGAGGCCGGAGATTGGGCGATCGATGCTACCTTTGGTGGCGGCGGTCACACCCGAGCTCTACTCGAGATCGTCGGCCCAACCGGCGGAGTAATCGCTTTCGACAGAGATAGCGAAACCTTGGCAGAGTACGGTCAACCGCTTACCCAAGAGTATCCGAATCTCCGCTTAGTCAAGCGGTCGTTCGCCGAGCTCGAGCTAGGAGTGACCGAGGCAGCGCCAGAGCAAATCGGAGCAATCGCCGGTATTCTCTACGATCTTGGCTACTCGTCCTTGCAGCTCGATGATCCAGAGCGCGGCTTTAGCTTTCAGTCCGGTCAAATCTTGGATCTACGCTTTGATCGCACCGCTGGATTGACCGCCGCCGAGTGGTTAGCTAGCTATTCCGAAAAGCAGTTGGCCGAGGCCTTTTACAGCTTTGGTGAGCTCTATGACTCGAGACGGATCGCTAAACAGATTGTCGAATATCGTCGTAAGCAGGCAATTCTGACCCCGGCCGACCTATCGGCGGCTACTGGTCTGAAGCAACCAGGCGTTCTAGCTAAGCTTTATCAAGCGATTCGCATTGCTATTAACCAAGAGTTCGAGGCGATTGAAGAGAGCCTACCGCAGGCGGTTAGTCTCTTAAAACCAGGTGGGCGACTGGCTGTCTTGAGTTTTCACTCGCTTGAGGATCGGTTAATAAAACGGTTCATACAGTCAAATCACCGACTCGAACCTGTCTATCGTAAACCATTGGTACCCACTGCTCTCGAAATCGAGCAGAATCGTCGCGCCAGAAGCGCTAAACTGCGCCTGGCTAGAAAAATCAACTAATTTCAAGGAGAGAGATGCCATCATTAGCCCGTCGCCGCCGTTATCAACAAACTCGCAGTACCGTCCGTCACGAACTGAACTTAGGTCCTCTAACTATTCGTTTTGTGGCGATCGCCGTAGTCGCTTTGATGGCTGTTGTTTACCTGACCCAGTCGACTCGTGTGGCCACCCGTAACTACCAGAAATTAGAGCTCGAAAGTCAGATCGCCGAAGCCAGCGATGATATCAGCGAACTTCAGGCCGAATCGGCTCGTCTGGCCTCGCTCAATCTAACCGTGGTCAGCGGTGAGCAGGATTTAAGCGCGGTCAAGGGTGAGGTTGTCAACCTCAATCCAACTCCGACACCGTCCCCGACTCCGACCGCTACACCAACTCCAACCCCGACTTCAACCACAAGTCCAACCGCCACGACTAGTCAGAACCTCAGTTCTAGCGTTCGCAGTACTAATAACGAGTCAGCTAGTGGCGTTCAGCCAAGCCTAGATATAACGGCAATCAACGCTGAATAATCGAGTGACACAGTAGATGACACGCGGCAGTAAAGACTGGCGACTTCACGGTTTACACTATCTCTCTACAGGTATAGTCCTGCTGATGATCGGCCGACTTTTTTATGTTTCAGTCATTAATCACGGTCCGAGTTTAGCCAAGGCGGCGGCCCAATATACGGTCAACTCTACTCTCGAGGCTAAACGGGGTCTGGTACAGGCGCAAAACTATCTCACCAAAGAGCCTTATCCCTTAGCCCTCAACGATCAGAGCTATAACTTAATCGCCGATCCGCGTCTGATTCGCGATAAAGCGGTGGCTGCGACTGCCTTGGCCGCTCAGCTGCAGCTGCCAGTCGAGGAGATCCAGGCTAAATTAGCCGATGATAGTCGTCGTTATGTGGTTTTGGCCAAGCGACTGACCCCTGACCAGGCCGATGCCCTCGAGGAGCTCAAGCTCAAGGGTTTGACGCTTCAGGCTTACGCTCTGCGTGTTTACCCCGAGGGCTCACTGGCCAGTCAAGTTATCGGCTTTATTAATGGCGAGGGCAAGGGGCAATACGGTCTCGAACGCGCCTTTGACGAGGATTTGCACGGTCTCGACGGTGTGATCTCTGGTCAAAAAGATGCTAAGCGTCGTGTTATTAACGCCAAAACTGGAGCCCGAGCCAAGAACGGGACCAACTTTACCATTACTATCGATAACAATATTCAGTTTATGGTCGAGAAGATTCTGGCCGAGGCGGTCGAGAAGTTTAAAGCCGACTCTGGGAGTGTCGTTTTACTCGAGGCTAAAACCGGTGCGGTGTTAGCGCTAGCCAACTATCCGACTTTTGACCTCAATAAATTTGGCGAAGTTAAGTCCGAACAGCTCTCGGTATTTGGCAACGCCGCCATCTCGGGGAGCTATGAACCAGGTTCGATCTTTAAAACCTTTACCTTAGCTTCGGGTCTCGATGCCAAAGTGATTGAGCCGGGAACGGTGTTTCAGCTCGGTTGCGAATATAAGGCCAACGATTTTGTGATTCGCAACGCCGAGGATAAGTGCTATAGCACGCCGAACTTAACTGATGTTTTGGCCGAATCGATTAACCTCGGCACGATCGAGGTGGCTAATCGACTGGGTAATGAGAAGTTTATGGATTATCTGGGTAACTTTGGCTTTGGTAGTAAGTCTGGTTTTGAATTACAGCCCGAGGCTGGCGGTAAGATTCCTATCTTGCGCGATTGGCGTGATGTCACCCGGGCAACCATTAGCTTTGGTCAGGGTTTAACCACCTCCCCTTTGCAGATTGCCGCCGGCTATGCCGCTATCGCTAATCAGGGCAAGCTGATGCGCCCGTATCTAATTGCTAGTCGCCAGACTCCGGGTGAGGAATTAATTGTTACCTCGCCCAAAGAGCTAAAACAGGTCATCTCGCCCGAAGCAGCCCGTCAGACTACTGACCTTTTAGAGCAGGTGGTTTTAGTCGGTCACGGTAAGCGGGCGGCGGTGCCCGGCTATCGTATCGCTGGCAAGACCGGAACGGCTCAGGTTGTCGGTAACGATGGCAAATACGAGGCCAACGCCCATATCGGCTCGTTTGCTGGCTTTTTCCCGGCCGATGCGCCGCGCTTTGCGCTCCTAGTCAAGTTAGATCGACCAAAAACGGTTGAGTTCGCCGAGTCTTCGGCCGCCCCGACCTTTGGTCAGATCGCCGCTTGGCTCTTGCATTATGCCAAAATTCCCCCTACCCTAAGTCAGTAGGAGCCTTATGGAAGCCTTTATTGTTAATATCGATGCCTTAATTAGAATCTTTACCTTTACCTGTTTAGCCTTTGGCTTGGCGATGCTTCTGACCCCGGCTTTTACGACTTTTTTATATCGCCATCGCTTGGGTAAAAAGATCCGTCAAACCGATTTCAACGAAAAAGCCGCCCCGATCTTTTATAAGCTCCATCAGCACAAGGCCAACACCCCAACGATGGGCGGTCTCTTGATTTGGGGCACGGCTACGCTAATTACCCTGGCCTTTAACCTCTCGCCGCAGGCGACCTGGTTGCCACTTTTTGTGCTAGTCTCAACCGGCATTATCGGGGCTATCGATGACCTCTATAATATCAAAGGCATCGGTCCGAATAACGGCGGTCTCCGATTTCGACATAAGCTGTTAATCTATACGGTGATTGCCATTTTGGGAGCGCTCTATTTTGCCTTTAAGCTCGAGTGGATCTATCGTGGGATTCATATTCCTGGCTACGGCGATCTCGCTATTGGCCTCTGGTATATTCCTTTATTTATTACTGTGTTAATTGGGACGAGCTTTTCGGTCAATCAGACCGATGGGCTCGATGGCTTAGCCGGTGGGTTATTGGCGATGGCCTTTATGGCTCTGGGTGGGGTGGCGTTCTTTCAGGGTCAGTTTGGTTTGGCGGTTTTTGCCGGCACGATTGTTGGTGCTCTCTTGGCCTTTTTGTGGTTTAACGTCCATCCGGCTCGCTTTTTTATGGGTGATACCGGCGCCATGTCCCTCGGCATTACTTTAGCCGTCTTGGCCTTTTTGACTAACACCGTGGCGATCCTGCCGATTATCGGTTCGGTCTTTGTACTCGAAGGGTTTTCAACCATTCTGCAAATTCTCAGTAAGAAAATTTTTAAACGCAAGATCTTTCTCTCGGCGCCGTTGCATCATCATTTCGAGGCACTCGGTTGGCCAGAAACGCGTATTACCGAACGGGCCTGGATTATCGGCGCCGTCTCGGCGGTGATCGGAATTGCCCTCTCGCTACTCGGTCGTTAAGATCGCTACCAACCGGTGAGCCTGCTATAATAAGAGCTATGAATTGGCAACGATTTCAAGGTTTAAAAGTGGCTCTCTTAGGCTTTGGTCAAGAGAATCGCGCCATCTTGCCCGACTTACTGGCGGTCAAGGCGGTTGTCGAGGTTCGGGATCGTCAGCCGCTTGCCGATCTGTCGGCAACGGTGACTAGTCGCTGTGGAGAGGACTATCT